>DATJLB010000355.1:0-8510 GCA_035490915.1 Geobacteraceae bacterium | reverse complement strand
ACGTACCTCCGGTACGCCTCGTCGCCTCCTCCTTGCCGCCTTGGTATCATCTCACATCTGACGTTGCGGTAAGAGTTGTCTTGTTCGCTAGACCGAAACAACCTCCTTGACCCCCGGCACCTTGTCCTTCAGGGTCTTTTCGATCCCCATCTTGAGGGTCATGGTGGACATGGGGCAGTGGCCGCAGGCCCCGACCAGCTTCACCTTGACCACCCCGTCGTCGGTCACCTCCACCAGCTCCACGTCGCCGCCGTCCGCCTGCAGCGCGGGACGGATCATCTCCAGTACCTTCTTCACCTCTTCGATCATGAATGATTCCTCCTCTTTTGGGTAAGGTTCGAGGTCAACGTTGAACACCGAACCTCGAACGGTTTCTAGCTTCTCTTCCCCGGCACCCCCGGCCTGGTCAGGGGAAACGGTTCCAGGATCTTCGCCAGCTCCTCCGGTGAAAGGAGCTCCCGTGCCAGGATGATCTCCCGGATGCTCCGGCCGGTTCGCATCGACTCCTTCGCCACCTCGGCCGCCGCCGCGTAGCCGACGTAGGGAGCAAGGACGGTTACCAGCCCGACCGACTCCTCCATGAACCGGTAGCAGCGCGCCTCGTTGGCGGTAATCCCGGCAACGCACGAGCCGGCAAACGTGCGCACGGTATTCTTCAGGATCTCCAGGGCAAAGAGGAGATTGTAGGCGATCACCGGCATCATCACGTTCAGTTCGAGCTGCCCCGCCTGGGCCGCCAGGGTGATGGCGGTATCGGCCCCGATCACCTGAAAACCGACCATGTCGGTCACTTCGGCCATCACCGGGTTCACCTTCCCCGGCATGATGGAGGAGCCTGGCTGGAGCGGTGGAAGGATAATCTCCGCCAGGCCGGTCCGCGGCCCGGAAGAGAGGAGGCGAAGATCGTTGGCAATCCTCACCAGATTGACCGCGAGCCCCTTGAGAGCCGAACTGAGCGCCACGAAGGGGTGCATGTTCTGGGTGGTCTCGACGAGGTTCTCGGCACCGACCACCGGAAAGCCGGTGACGCCCGCAATCTCGGCCACCACCAGCTCGATGTAACGCACCTCTGCGTTCAGCCCGGTGCCGACCGCTGTCCCGCCTATCCCGAGTTCGCAGAGGAGCGGCACGCATCGCTCGATCTCGGCCAGGTTTTTGCCGATTGCCGCGGCATAGGCCGCGAACTCCTGGCCGAGCCTGATCGGCACCGCATCCTGCAAGTGGGTCCGCCCCGACTTCAGGATCCGGTCGAACTCCTCACCCTTCCGGTGGAGGGCAGCACGGAGCTCCTCCAGCTCGGTGCGGAGCTGGAAGACCATCCGCAGAGCCGCCAGCCGCATGGCGGTCGGGAAGACATCGTTAGTGGACTGGGCCATGTTGACGTGGTCGTTGGGGTGGACCTGCCCGTAATCGCCCCGCTCCCCGCCGAGGTGCTCAATCGCCCGATTGGCGAGTACCTCGTTCACGTTCATGTTGTGAGAGGTGCCGGCGCCGGCCTGAAACGGGTCGACCACGAACTCCCGGTTGAGTTCCCCCGCGAGGGCCTCGTCCGCGGCCCGGACGATAGCCCCGCCAATCTCCGCGGCGAGGCGGCCGGTCGCCATGTTCGCCGCGGCGGCGCATTTCTTGATGACCAGGGTCCCCCATACCAGCGCCGGGTGGGGCTTCAGCCCGGAAATGGGAAAGTTGGCCACCGCTCGGGCAGTCTGCGCTCCGTAGTAAGCGTCGGCGGGAACCTCGATGCTCCCCAAGGTGTCTTTTTCGATGCGTGTTGTCATAATCAGTGCCTGCTGCGTGCTACGTGCCGCGAGAATACAGCACGACGCTACCCCTTCAGGGTCTGGTACTTCTCCGTGATGATCCGCAGGTGCTCCCGTTCCTCGGCGGCCAGGGTCTTGAACATCTGCCTGCCGTCCGGGTCGGTGGTCTTTCCGGCCAGATCCTCGAAATGGGCGATCCCCTTCTTTTCGATGGCCATCGCGATCTCAAGGGCTTTCCGGTCGTCGGTATCGAACCCCGCCCCGTGCCCCTCCTCCGGTTCGAGGGAGATGGTGGAACCGCCGTAGAAGACCCAGCGCTCGCCCGTGCTGTAAGCATTGTAGAGTTCCGTAAGTTTCAGGTAGTGCTCCTCCTCGGTCCTGGCAAGCCATCTGAAAATCCGTTTCCCGGCCGGATTGAAGGTCTTGTGTTCCGCGCCGGTGTAGAGGTCGAACGTTTCCTTTTCGATCTCCATGGCCTGCATGATGGCATCCAGTACCTCTTTCTTGCTGTCGATCATACATTCTCCTCATTCATTAATTTACACAGGGAAAGCAGTTCCTCGATGCTGCTCACGAGGAAAACCGCGCACCCCATTTCTGCGGGAAGCCGCAGGTCCACATCATAGCGGTCGCCGACAAACAGGCATTCCTCGGGTTTCCTCCCGACCATCCGGAGTATTTCCGCCAGCGCCTCACGGTTCGGCTTGGGGCGCCAGGAATCCTCGATGGTGAACACCTCCTTGAACAGGCCGGTCACGCCGATAAGGCGCATGATCGCCGCGGAGAGGGTCCGGTTGTTGTTGGTATAGAGATAAAGATCAAACGAGCTTCCGAGGATTTTCAGGAGCTCCGCGACGCGCGCGTCCCGGGACAGAAAAGGCGCCGGATCGATCTCCTCCGCGAAGCGGCGGTGCAACTCCTGCAGATCCCCTCCAAGATCGATGCAGGCTAGGCTCATCGGGGTGTCGATGCCGCTTGTCGCTGTGAGCCGTGCCTTCGCCTCGGAGATGAGGAGGTCCGCCTCGGCAATGCCGATTCCACGCAGGTCGGCGACATACCGGCAGGCGGAGCGCCGGATCTCCCTGCCGAGAGCGGTGCTCATGTAAAGGGTGCCGTCGAGATCGAAAAGGAGGGCCTTCAAGACGCTCAGCACAATTGTCCTTTCCATCGGGGATGACCGTTTTCTCTGGATAAGTCTAGCAGCTACGACGACCCTGTCAAAAGCCTTTCGCCCACTCCCTCATGCAAAGGAGCCGGGGGTCGTCCACCCCCTTGGCCTGGATGAGAACCTTGAAGGTATCACCCATCCCGCCGTCGGGAAGCATCAGCTTTTTCAGGGTAAGCCGGTTTTTAAGGCGCTCCTCCTCCGTTGCGGCGCGCGCTTCCATGGCCATGAGCTCCTCCAGCATACCGGTCCCCATCAGGAAGCGATACTGCTCCCCGTACCAGACCTTGCCGAGCCCCAGCGCCTCCCCGACCCTGATCAAGGTGGAGAAGTCGACATGACTGGTCATGTCCTGCCGACCGAGACGTATGTACGGGTTCTCCTCGATGGTGTGCCTGAAGTAGCAGAGCAGGGTGCCGTTCATCCGGATCGGCGCGTACAGCTCCTCGGCCAGGTAGCCGTAGTCGATGGTCATGACGAACCCGCGGGAAAGCGACTGCACAACCGATTTCAGCCAGACGGGAGCCGCAAGGTTGATCTCCACCCGCTGCCCCGTGACGAGGACGATCCCGAGCTGCCCCAGGTAGGCGGCGAGTTCCGGCGTGGACGGCTCACCCAGGATCTCCCGCAATTCGTCCCCTGCGTTGGTAACGTAGACCTCCCGGAGCCCGTCTCCGGTCATCTCCACCAGGTGGACGGGAAAGGAGTCGATCAGCTCGTTGGAGTAGAGACACCCGGCAAAGGAGAGCCTCCCTTCGGCCAGGTCGGCCGGTTCGCTCCAGACGACCCGCCCCAGGTGAGCCGCCAGCAGCTCCCGCTGCAGTTCCCGAAGGGTGGGTTCGGCCTCGATCAACCGGCAGGTAACCGTCTCATAGAAACGGCGGTCCAGCTCCGCCAGGGTGTCCATGATGTCGGCCGCCAGCCGGCCGTTGCCGGCCCCCACCTCAACCACGTCGAACCGCTCCGGTTCTCCCATGGTCTGCCACATCCGGTGGATTTCCCTGGCGATCAGCCGGCCGAAGACCTGATGGACGTTGCTGCTGGTGTAGAAATCACCCTCCGCCCCCACCTTCTTTCCCGGCGAGGTGTAGTAGCCAAGCCCCGGTTCATACAGCGAAGCCGCCATGAACTCGGCAAAGGTGAGCTGCCCCCGCTCCCTCACCCTGGCAAGGATGATCTCCCTGAGCGCGCTGTCATCGTACTGTTCCACAGCTTCCACTTCTCCTCCGCACGTTATCGGTCATCCCCCCAAAAGCAGTCTCGCGCTGCGGCGCTGAGACGCAGGGGGAAAATCACTTTAATCCCAAAAAACTCTGTAAAGATGAAGACTTGACCAGCTATTACGCCTTGAAGCTCTCTGCGCCTCTGCGCAACAAACCGTTTTTATAGAATACGGATGTGCTTTTGTCAATCTCCTGGCTGTGCCCCGTAGAGGCCGGCCATCTCCGCCACGATTCGCTGCACCTCTTTCCTCAGCCCCGGGGGAGACAACACCTCCACGTGCCTGCCGTAGGAAAGGAGCCAGGAGACGATCTCCATGGTGCCCCCCGCAGTAAAGGAAAGGAGCACCCCCCCGTCCGCCTCATCGACGATGGTTTGGCTCGGGTGCCAGACCCTCTCGCGAATCGTGTGGGCAACGGCCGGGGAGAACCTCACCCGGACCTCCATCGCCTCCTCGTCCACGATGCCGAACGCACGCTGCAGGTGCTCCTCCGGCGCGAAATCGGCCGGGATCTCGAACCGTTCCTTCCCCATCTCCACCCGCTCGATCCGCTCCACCGCGAAGGTGCGGAGCGCCCGCCGGTTGTGGGCATACCCCATCAAGTAGAGCCCCCCCTTGTAGTAGAGCATCGTGTACGGGTCTACCTGGTAGGCCGCAGGTTCCGCGTGCCCGCCGGAATGGTAGGTGAGGGTCACCCGGTACTGGTAGAGGAGCGCCTCCCGGATGAGCCGGAGCGGCTCCGCCACCCGGGAATAGTCGCGCCGTCCCTGGAGGAGCGGCAGGGATACCCGGGCAATCCGCTCCAGGTGGGCCGCATAACGCGGCGGAAGGACCGAGCGCACCTTGCCGAAGATCGTATCCAGGTCATCCTGGAAGGGTGTGCCGCTAAGGATGTCCAGCTGGGAACGGAGGAAATGGAGGGTCATCAGCTCCTGGAGGGTGAAGTTGATCGGCGGGACGTCCTTGAAGCGGGTCAGGAAGCGGTACACCTTCTCACCCTCCTGCCACTCAGAGACCAGCGGGTAGCCCGCCTCGTGAATTGCGCTGAGGTCCCGGTGGATAGTGCGCCGATCGACCCCGGTCTCCTCCGCAAGTTCGCCGACAGTAATTCCGTGGCGTGCCTCGATGAGCCGGATCACGTCATGCACACGTCCCGCCTGGGAATACTTCTTCGCAGGTCTCCCCTTCCTCAATCCGCACTCCCTTCAGCCTTCCGACCTCAAGACTTCAGCGCAATGATACCTCATCAACGTCCCGCCTGAAAAGCAAAAAAGGCCTGCGCGCCCGGCGCCGGCCTTCCCCTCGTGCAGACATGCTTCCTCACGCACCAAAACGGTCACCGCCTCCTGTACACCCCCACCGTTTCAGCCTGGGCGACGACATGCCCCTTCATCGCCTTTTCCAGTTCCTTCTTCGTGGTGGAGGCGTCGAGGGCCAGAGTGGTGTCGAGTGCATAGAGCTTGAAGAAATAGCGATGGCTCCCGGAAGGAGGACAGGGGCCACCGTAGCTGTTTCGTCCCCAGTCGTTTTTCCCCTGGGCAGCCCCCGGAGGAAGGGCGTTCTCCCCGACCATCCTGGTTTCCGGGGGGATGTTCCAGACCACCCAGTGCACCCAGGTCCCGACAGGGGCATCGGGGTCATCGACGATCAGCGCCAGGGCCTTTGCCTCAGCGGGGACCCCCTCGATCGAGAGGGGAGGGCTCTCGTCCGCCCCGTCGCAGGTGTATTTCGCCGGTATGCCCCCGCTATTTGCAAACGCCGGACTGGAAATCCTCAATCCTTCCATCGTCTTCACCTCTTTGCCGAGGGCGCCGGTTGCAAAAAAAACCGCGGCGGCCAGTATGAGCAGCAGAACCGTTTTCATGCCGACCGCCCGCTACTTGCAGTCATCACGCCAGAGACATTCAGTCTGGCCGCAAACTTTTGCCTTCCCGGTATCGAAGCAGGCTTCGTTTCCTTCCTTCGTCTGGATGGCTCTGATCAGATCCCCCTTGTTCAGTTTTCCCGCCACTACCCCCTTGCGGGCGGCCAGCGACCTAACCTCCACGACTTTCATGCATGACCTCCGTTAGTGGCATGGTTTCAGCTCAGTCGACGAAATCACCATGGGTCTCGGTGTCAAAGATATGGAGAAGCGCCTCGGGGGTGAACGGGCAAACCAGCTCCTCCCCCTCCCCCTTTTGCCAGACGACCACGTCCTCGCCCCGCTTTTTGGTCTTCTCCACCCGTGATGCACACACCTTCTGCACCTGCTCCCACATCTCCTCCATGGTCAACAGATCGAATCCGCCGATTTCCTCATCCGGATCCACCGTCTCCACGAACGTTTCGAGCAGATCGAAATCGAGCCAATCCTCTTCCTTGCGCCACCATTTGATGAAGACCTGCCCGTCCTTCCTCTGCTCGGCAATCTGTTTGCCGATTTCTTTCCCTGTCATATCCATCCCCCCTTCGGGCTCGGATCTTTCGCCCACGTTGATGATTCCCTGATTTCAGAGTACCATGTTTTGTCGCGGGTGCAACCGGTCTCCGGCCGAGGACACACTATGAAACCGTGACGCACTCCTCTAATCCAGAAAGCGGAGCAGCGCCTCGTGGTAGCGGGCGGGAAACTCGAAGCGCGGGATATGACCCGCGTTCGGGATCTCCACCAGGGTGGCGTTCGGGATCAGCTTGGCGGTCTTTCTCCCCAATTCCGGATAATTCCCCGCCAGCGGCAGCAGTTCCTTCTTCATCCGGGCCTTGCCGACCACCGTCCGGTCGGCCTGACCGATGATGAGGAGGGTCTTCGCCTTGACGTCCCGGAACTCGTGGCAGACCGGCTGTTCGTAGATCATCTGGTAGGTCAGGGCCGACGAGAGCGCCTGGCGGTAGTACTCGCCGCTCAGCCGCATCCTGATGGCCACCATGGCGTACTCATCGTACTCCGGCTTCCAGGTGACGAAGTACCCCCTGATGTAGTCCCTGATCCCTTTCTCGGTCGCCTTCAGTTCGTTCTGGTAGGCCTCCTCCAGGGATATGTACGGCACCAGCTCCCGGTAATCTTCAAGCCCGATCGGATTTTCCAGCACCAACCGGGTGACCGTGTCGGGGTAGAGGAGCGCAAAGCGGGTCGCCACCATCCCCCCCATGGAGTGCCCCACGATTGCCGCCTGTCTGATGCCGAGGGTGTCCATAAGCTTCTTGGTAGTGACGGCCATGAGGTGGAAGCTGTAGTGGATGTTCGGCCGGGACGACTTGCCGAAGCCTATCTGGTCGGGCACTACGACCCGATAACCGTTTCGGGACAGGACGTCGATGGTCTCCCGCCAGTAGGCGCCGAAAAAGTTCTTGCCGTGCAGCAAAACGACGCTCCTGCCGTTCGGCGTCCCCGTCGGCGCCACGTCCATGTAGGCCATGCGCAGGTCCTGCCCCTCGATGGCAAGCGGAAGAAACCGGACCTGATAGGGATAGTCGTAGTCTTCCATGGTGATCGACAGCGGCCTGAGCTCCTCTGCCGCCGCCTGGAGAGGACAGGCAGAGAGTGCCAATATCAGGCCGACCGCCACCCCTGCCGCTACCTTCACCAGCAATTTCGTACTGCTCATAGCTTTCCTCCGTTTTTTCATTGCCCACAAAAGGCACGCCGGTACTCCCTCACCAGCCGCTCCCGGTCGCCCCCGGCGATGAAGTCCCACGGGAGCAGCTCATCCAGCGGGATATCGCGGTAGACGAGGAGGTCGGTATCGATTCCCGCCCCCTGTGCCCCCTTCCGCCAGTTCCCGAGTTCCTCGCTCATGAGGAGAAAGGTGGCAAGCCGCCGGTCGCCTCGGGAGAGAAGCGCCTGCAGGTAGGCGTCCTTCGGGCTTTCCATCTGGAGCCTGACGTTGGAGAGGCGGCCGACGGCGTCCCGCAGGAGCTTTCCCTTCCGCTCCAGCAATTTTACCTCCTCCATGCCTCGCCACTGGAAAGGTGTAAATGGCTTGGGGACGAAGGGGTTGACCGACAGGACCACCTCCCCCAGGCGCCTCTCCGCCCGCGCCGCGGCAATCACCCGCTCCCGGATCTTTGTCACGAGGAAAATCAACTCCTCCAGGTCGGCGTCGGTCTCGGTCGGAAGGCCGATGATGAAGTAGAGCTTCAGGTTGAGCATCCCCCTGCCAATCAGCCGGTCGCAGGCGGCGAGGATCTGTTCCTCGTCGATGTTCTTATTGATCAGGTCGCGCAGCCGCTGAGACCCTCCTTCCGGGGCGAGCGCCACGGTCTTGTGGCCACTCTCCTTCAGCACCTCGATCATCCCCTCGTCGAGGGCGTCGATCCGGAGCGACGACACCGACACCTTCCCTCCATGCTCAAGGATGTGCCGGCAGAGCTCGCCAATCCC
>DATJLB010000354.1:0-2160 GCA_035490915.1 Geobacteraceae bacterium | reverse complement strand
TACCGTCGCCGAAATCGACATGGTGGTGGCCGCCATCGTCGGGGCGGCGGGGCTCGTGCCGACCGCTGCCGCGATCAAGGCTGGGAAGGACGTCGCCCTCGCCAACAAGGAGACCCTGGTGACCGCGGGGCGCCTGATCATGGAGATGGTCGAAGAGCAGGGGGTCAAGCTCTACCCGGTGGACAGCGAGCACAGCGCCGTTTTTCAGTCGCTCCAGGGGCATCGGGGCGAGGACGTGAAGCGGATCATCCTGACCGCTTCGGGGGGGCCGTTCCTGAACTATCCGGCGGAAAAACTGGCGCAGGTTTCCGTTGCCGACGCCCTCAACCATCCCAACTGGAGCATGGGGAAAAAGATCACCATCGATTCGGCCACCATGATGAACAAGGGGCTGGAGGTGATCGAGGCGCGCTGGCTGTTCGATGTGCCGGCGCAGCGGATTGCGGTCAACATCCATCCCCAGAGCATCATTCACTCCATGGTGGAGTACGTCGATGGCTGCGTGATGGCCCAGCTCGGGGTGCCCGACATGAAGGCGCCGATTGCCTATGCCCTTACGTATCCGGAGCGGGTGCCGACCGGGGTGAAACCGCTCGACCTGACCGAGTTGTCCGGCCTCAGTTTCTTTAATCCCGACCACAACCGTTTCCCCGCGCTCAAGCTGGCCTACCGTGCCCTGGAAGGGGGGGAGAGCCTTCCCGCCGTCCTGAACGCCGCCAACGAAGTGGCAGTTGAAGCATTCCTGGGGGGGATGATCAGGTTCACCGAGATTCCGACCGTTATCGAGCGGACGATGAACCTCCACCACCCCCACTCGTTTGCAACAATCGAGGATGTCCTGATCGCCGACCGCTGGGGGAGGGACACGGCGCGGGGAGTCTTGGGAACCGCTTAGGGGGCTCGTATAGTACCCCTTGTCTGTAGAGACGCATTGCCTGCGTCTTCCACGCTGGCGGACACGAGGTCTGCCCTTACATTAGCCAGAGGCGTTAAATGCTGACTCTATTGTCTGCCATAGTTGTACTGGGAGTACTGATCTTCGTTCATGAACTGGGACACTTCATCTTCGCCAAGCTTTTCCGGGTCGGTGTGGAGAAGTTTTCCCTCGGGTTCGGCCCAAAGCTTGTCGGGAGGAAGATCGGCGAGACCGAGTATCTCATCTCGTCCTTTCCCTTGGGCGGTTACGTAAAGATGGTGGGCGAAACAGCCGACGGGGAAGTTCCTCCCGAAGACGAGGAGCGTTCCTTTGCGGGAAAGCATCCACTGCAGCGGATTGCTATCGTCGCCGCCGGTCCCCTGTCCAACCTCTTCTTTGCCTATGTCGTTTTTATCGTCGTATTCATGGTCGGGGTGCCGTCGGCCACTACCAGGATCGGCGAGGTGATCGAAGGAAAGCCTGCCGCCCGAGCCGGGATCAAGGCGGGTGACCTTATTGCGTCCGTTAACGGCGCGCCGGTGACACGCTGGGAAGATTTTGCCAAAACCATCGCAGAGAGCAAGGGCAAGCCGGTGTCTCTTCAGGTTAGGCGCGGAGCCGATACCGTTTCCTTGACCGTTTCCCCTGAGAGTCGAACCGGCAAGAATCTCCTCGGAGAGTCCGTCACGACGCCGGTGATCGGGGTCGTCTCGGCAGGGGAGACAGTCATTGACCGATTCCCCCCTGGCGAGGCATTCGTCAGAGGGAGCGCCCAGACCTGGAATGTCATCAAGCTGACCGTACTCTCGATCGTCAAGCTTGTGGAGAGGGCCATTCCTCTCGAAACCATCGGCGGGCCGATCATGATTGCCAAAATGGCCGGCCAGCAAGCCGCGGCAGGTGGAGTCAGTTTTCTGGCGTTCATGGCCCTCCTCTCCATAAATCTGGGCATCCTGAACCTTCTCCCTATCCCCATCCTGGACGGTGGGCATCTCGCATTCTACCTCTGGGAGGTCGTAGTTGGAAAACCGGCGAGCATAAGGACGCGGGAGATTGCCCAGCAGGTCGGTCTGACGCTCCTGATTGCCTTGATGGCCCTTGCGTTCTATAACGACATCGCCCACAGCTGGAACGACATCGCCAAATTTTTAACCGGTGCCGGTAAGTAGATAGAGGCGGCTGTACAGTGAAGCTCCTGACCATCGATACCTCCACTGCTGCATGCAGCGTGGCCCTCTCCACGG
>DATJLB010000353.1:0-4416 GCA_035490915.1 Geobacteraceae bacterium | reverse complement strand
ACATTAGATCCGGATGCGCAGACCTTGAAAGGGATCACCCTTTGGCAAATCGGACCCAACATGCAGCCATTGCAGAGGATCGAGGCGGAGACAGCGCTTTTGACCCCCGCCGGCTGGCTCCTCAAGAACGTGGTGATCCGGGATATGCACAGCGGTGACGTTGCATCCACCGTCACGAAGAGGGAACTCGCGGTGCCGCTGAAGCTCGCGGTTGCGGACTTGAAAAACCTGGAAAAGAAAACCGACACCTTGAGTATTTTCGCCCTTCTCCGGTACTGCGACAAGCTCCGCAAGGGAGGATACGACAACACCAGGTATCTGGCTCAGCTCCACTCCCGGATCTCGCTCCCGTTTGCCTCCCTCGTTATGGCCTTCCTTGGAATACCCTTCTCCCTCCGGGGGGGAAGGACGAGCGGAATCGCGGTTGGCATCGGCATCAGCCTCGGGATCGGTTTCTGTTACTTTGCCATTAACGCTGTCCTTTTCTCTTTCGGTCAGGCCGGCGCCCTCCCCCCGCTGATTTCGGCATGGGCCGCCAACGCCATATTTGCCGCCGCCGGGGTGTGGCTGGCGATGACGGTCAACCGGTGACCGTTCGGCGTCCCTATTGACAAGCAGTGCGAAAGTGCTTTAATTGGCGATGCAGAGAAACGCCGGCTCTTACCGTTAGAATCAGTCCGTCACAGTTGAAAGGAGGCGTTCCCGTGGCCCGTCGGTTCCTGATCTTCATCTCCCTGCTGGCATGCATAACCGCCCAGACTTCATTCGGTGAAGTCGACAATGCCTCGCCCCGTCAAAAGAGCTCGAAGGCTTCAGCGGCGGAGAAAGCGCCGCCCGTCAGCATCCTCAGCATCATTCCCGCCCAAGGGGAGCCGGGGATTACCGTAACCCTCTACGGCAACGGTTTTTCGCCCAAAACTACCGTCTTTCTCGGCAGCAACGAACTGCCTGCCAAGGTGATCGGCCCGAAGCAACTCTCCTTCGACATTCCAAAGCTTGCCCCCGGCCTCTATGCCCTCTTTCTGAAGCGGGAGGACGGCGCCACCAGCAAGCCTTACAACTTCACCCTCCTCCCCCTGAAGCCGGTTGCCCTCTCGGTCACTCCCGATGTCGTCGTCGCCTGCGCCAGCAACCGCGAGCGGGAGGTAACTGTAAACGGACGCAACTTCCTGGAAAGTTCGCAGCTCCTTTTCGACGGTGCGGCCATCAGGAGCCGATTTTCCTCCTCCGAGGCGCTCTCCTTCAATGCCCCGCAGGTAGCCGGCGGCCTCCATCAAGTGCAGGTAAAAAACTCCGAAGAAGCCGTTTCGGGGGTCCTTGGCCTGGTCATCGACGCCAGGCCCGAAATCACGAATGTTTACCAGGGAGACGAATACGTAAATTACTATAACCTGGTCATCGAGGGGACGAACTTTCAGCAAAACTCCATAGTGGTAGTCATGGAGGAGCGCTCCCTCGAAGAGTCCCCCACCCGCCTGGCGGTCGACGTGAAGCGGATCACCACCAGCGCAACCCCCGCAACCGAGCGGGAGCAGCTTCTGTTTATCAACTGCAACCGACTCGTCTATCAGCGCTATCCCTACAGCTCCGTCCCGAAAAACCTCAAGGTCCAGGTAGTCAACCCGGCAGGAGGGGGTGAAAGTTCTCTTGTTTCGGTGAGCGCCCCGTAACACGTGGCCCGTTCCCAAAGTCTTTCATAGAAAAAGGGGAGAGCGCCGGCTCCCCCCTTTTTCTCACCGTCGGGCACCGGCCGGCGCCCTGGGATCGCATGTTCCTAAAACTCCTCCTTCTCCTGCCTTCTCACCGCCTCCTCGAAGTAGACGGCGGGGCTGGTCAACCGTTCCACCTCCTCCGCAGAATAACCGAGTTCGCTGAATTTCAGCACCCCCTGAGGAGCATGGCATTTCTCGCATGAAAGCGCCTTCTCCCGGGTCACAAGATGGCTGCTGGCAAAGTAGATCGTCTGCCATCCCGGTACCGGCTGGTAGTCCTTGAGCCCCATGGTCTTTGCCGCCGAGGCGACCCCTGCGAGGGTGTCGCCGGTAGCCATTGGCGGTGCGAAATCCATGGCAAGGAGCTTGCCGTCCAGCTTGTTGAAGTATGCCTTGGCCTGGTAGATCTTGAACGGGTAGATCTTGCTCCCCTTGTCCGACCGGCTCCCCTTCGGACCGATGAAATGCGGCTCGTTTCGGACGGTCTTGTTGTACCAGGCATAGACGGGGAGGGTCTCGTTCTCGTTCCTTTTCAGGGTGGTCGGCTCGTAGAATCCGTCCTGGAGCAGGGTCCACCGGGTAAAGTCCTTGGAGTAAGCGCCCCCGGTGCGGGGGATGTGACAGGTCTGGCAAGCGATTCTGGCGGTGTGCCGGTTTGCATTGTCATCCTTGTGCGGCTTCTCCCCGTGGCAGTCCTCGCATGCCACCCGCACCCCGTCGCTTGCCCAGGTGTTGGGGTCGAAGCCGGTCGGTATTCTGTGGTCCCTGGTCTTGTGGCAATCGACGCAGACCATCCCTTTGGCGGCATGCACGTCGTTCTGTGCCGTATAGACAAAACCCCTCTTGATATAGACCCCGCCACCGGCCGACTCGTGGCAGGTCATGCAATTCTTCACGTTAGGCTTGGCGATCGCCAGAGCCGCCTTGACGGTCCTGTCCTGCCCCATGACGATCTCACCCTTGCCGTTCTTGGTGGGCTTCCTCAGCCGGAAGTCATACTCGGACGAGTGACAGATCAGGCAGTCGACGGCCGCTTCAGCGGCCGGACCGCTGCTCCCCTCCTTGCTCAGGTGGTCGCCAGGATGACAGGTATTGCAGCCGGTCATCTTGGTTTTCCCCGCAGCGTTCGGGGGGGTCTCCTTCAGGTCGTTGACGATGTCGCTCCCGTCGCAGAAAGAGTAAAAGCGGTTCTTCATCCCGTACTCCTCGCCGGGTGCCAGATTATCCACTTTATCTACTCTGGAGGCGTGTTGCCAGTGGACGGTGCCGAGGAACTCCCTCGCCTTCCCCGGGTGGCACTCTTCGCAGGTCGCAGGCCCCCGATACCCGTTCTTCTCGATGTATGCCCTGCCCGGGTGCCCGGCGGCAACCGATGCCGACGCCCAGAGCAAAGGAATGAAGAATGCCGCTGCACACCGTGTCCGTCTCATCATAAAACTCCTCGATTTCATAGTGATCCAAAAACGGAATTTTGTGTCGTTCGCGGACGCCTGCTTTTCCGCAACGATCCAACAAAAAAGGCCGGCGATGACATCGCCGGCCGTTATGGCCGTTCGAACGGCGCTATGCCTGGACTACCGTCGTCGACTCCTCCGTAGATGCAGTCTGGCTCTGAACCACGAACTTGCCGAGTTCCTTGTGCAGCAACGAAACCTGACTGGAAAGGCGCGACACTGCGGTCTCCATCACGTTGGTCACCTCGAGATTGACAGTGGACGACAACTGAATGTCCCCCACCGCAGCCACGATCTGCTCACTCCCGCGGCTCTGCTCGCCGCAGGCACGCCTGATCAGCTGGATCATCTCGGTGATGTTCTCGGTCGATTTGGCGATGAAGCCCCCGACCTTGCTCTGCTCCCTAGTCGAGACCCGCACCTGGCCGGTCAACCCCTTCATCCTCTCGGCAGCAGTTGTGATCAGTTCGCTCCCCTGGCGCTGCTCGTGGGTCGCCCTGGCTATCTGGGAAACCATGGACGAGATCTTCTCCATGGAATCGCGGATCATCTGGCTCCCCCGTGCCTGCTCGGCCGCGGCCCTGGCGATCTGCTCCACCCGGTCGGTCGATTGCTGGGCGCCGGCAACGATCTTGTTGAGGGCATCGCCCGAGCGGCTTGAAAGGGTCTCACCTTCGGCGATGCTCGCTTCCGCCTTCTTGATCGCGGCCACCGCCCGAACCGTTTCGTCCTGGACCCCCTTGATGACCGCCGCGATCTCGCGGGTGGAGTTGGTGGTCCGCTCCGCCAGGTCCTTGATCTCCTCGGCGACGACGGCAAACCCCTTGCCGTGTTCGCCGGCCTGGGCAGCGATGATGGCGGCGTTCAGCGCCAGCAGATTGGTCTGCTCGGCAACTTCGTCGATCACCGACAGGATGGTGCCGATGTCGCCCGCCCGTTCGGAAAGGTTCTCGATCACCTCGAACGTGATCTGGGAAGCGTTCTTGATCTCGTTAATGCCGGCGATGGTCGCCTCGACAGCCCTCTTACCCGTCTCGGCATCGGTCTGAACCCCTTTGGAAAGGGTGGCAGTCTCCACAACGTTCAGCTCGACCTGCTTGATCGAGCTGTCCATCTCCATGATCGACGAAGCGGTGACCGCCGAAGCATCCATCAGGTTGAGGACACTGTCCCCCACCTCCTTGATGGAACCGGTCATTTGGACGATCGAAGAGCTCACCTCCTCTACCGAATTTGCGAGGGTCTCGACG
>DATJLB010000352.1:0-4832 GCA_035490915.1 Geobacteraceae bacterium | reverse complement strand
CAGCAGGGGTGCTGTGTGCCCTGATCCTGGGAGGGTGCGGCGAAGACCACCATGACTTCTTTGTGTCTTCTCCCTCTGTCACGCTGATTCTCAGCGACTCGGCGATTGACGGCGACATTGCGCAGACTTCCCCGGGCGTTTTCACGGTGACGCAGGGGATGTCGCCTACGGTGCAGAGCGTATTCGCCGGCATCAATCCGGTTTCCCTCGTGGAATTCCGCGCATTCCTGGACTTCCCCTTGGCCAACGTCCCGGTGAGCGCCGTCATAGCGTCGGCGACGCTCGACATCGTCATCAACAGCGTCCAGCCGACGACCGGTACGGTCCCGCTTCGGATCGACCTCGTATCCTTCCTGTCGCCGCTGGTGGGGACCGATTTCGACCGTACGATTCTCCTGCCGCTGGCATCCATTGCCGTGCCACAGCCGATTTCCCAGCTCGATGTCAACCGGCACGTGTCCATCGATGTGACGACCCTGATGGCGCAAGCCCAACTCCAGGTCCCCCCCCTTACGAACTTCCAGATCCGGATATGGGAAGACCCAGCGGGGGCTCCGGGTCTCATCGAAATCAACGACACCACCGGGGCGAACCGGTCACAACTTGCACCGTTACTGAATGTCAGCTTCTTTTGACGCGCGTGGGAGCTTTGCCTGGTACAAAAAAAGCGGCCCGGTTACAAACCGGGCCGCTTTTTTGACGTCCTTCGAAGACTCCTACCCCATCTTGCTCAGGAGGGGCACGATCAGCAGGGAGACGATGTTGATGATCTTGATCATCGGGTTGACCGCCGGGCCGGCGGTGTCCTTGTACGGGTCGCCGACGGTGTCGCCGGTGACGGCCGCCTTGTGGGCATCGCCACCCTTGCCGCCGTGGTAGCCGTCCTCGATGTACTTCTTGGCGTTATCCCAGGCGCCGCCGCCGGTGGTCATGGAGATGGCGACGAAGATCCCGGTGACGATGGTGCCGACGATGACTCCGCCCAGGGCTTCCACACCGAGGGTGAAGCCGACCACGATCGGCGCGGCGATCGGGATGATGCCGGGGATGACCATCTCCTTGAGCGCCGTCTTGGTGACGATGTCGACGCAGGAGGCGTAGTCCGGCTTGCCGGTCCCTTCCATGATCCCCTTGATGGTGCGGAACTGGCGACGGACCTCCTCGACGACCGCGCCGCCCGCCTTGCCGACCGCTTCCATGCACATGGCGGCGAAGTAGTAGGGGAGCATGCCGCCCAGGAAGAGGCCGACGATGATCTTGGGGTTGGAGAGGTCGAACGAGACCATTTTCCCGGCGGCCTTCAGCTCATCCACGTAGGAGGTGAAGAGAATGACCGCGGCGAGGCCGGCGGAGCCGATGGCGTATCCCTTGGTGACCGCCTTGGTGGTGTTCCCCACGGCGTCCAGCGGGTCGGTGACGGCCCGGACCGACTCGTCCAGCTCGGCCATCTCGGCGATGCCGCCGGCGTTGTCGGTGATCGGGCCATAGGCGTCCATGGCGACCACGATGCCGGTCAGCGACAGCATGGAGACCGCGGCGATGGCGATGCCGTAGACACCGGCGCAGTTGAAGGCGACGATGATGCCGGCGGCGATGACGATGACCGGCAGCGCCGTGGACTTCATGGAAACGCCGAGGCCGGCGATGATATTGGTGGCGTGGCCGGTGGTGGAGGCCTGGGCGATGTGCTTGACCGGGCCGTACTCGGTGGCGGTGTAGTATTCGGTGATCCAGAAGATGGCGCCGGTGACCACGAGGCCGACGATGGCGGAGACGAAGATGTTCGTGGCGCTGAAGCCGGTCGGGTTGCCGTCCGGGAACATGGCGGCGGTGACGAAGTAGAAGGCGATGCAGGCGATGACGCCGGAAGCGATCAGCCCCTTGTAGAGGGCGGGCATGATCTTCTGGCTGGCGCCCAGTTTGACGAAGAAGGTGCCGATGATGGAGGCGATGATGGAGATGCCGCCGAGGATGAGCGGATAGCTGACCGCGCCGGCGAAGTTGTTGAAGGCGATGGCGCCCAGCAGCATGGCGGCGATCAGGGTGACGGCGTAGGTCTCGAACAGGTCGGCGGCCATGCCGGCGCAGTCGCCGACGTTGTCCCCCACGTTGTCGGCGATGACCGCCGGGTTGCGCGGGTCGTCCTCAGGGATGCCTGCTTCCACTTTCCCCACCAGGTCGGCGCCGACGTCGGCACCCTTGGTGAAGATGCCGCCGCCGAGGCGGGCGAAGATGGAGATGAGTGAGCCGCCGAACCCGAGGCCGACCAGCTGGCTGACCACTTCCTTCACCGGTGCTTCCGGCATCAGCTTTTGCAGGACCAGGTAGTAGCCGGCAACGCCCAGGAGCCCGAGGCCGACCACGAGCATGCCGGTGATGGCGCCCCCCTTGAAGGCGACGTTCAAGGCCTTGTGGATGCCCGACTTGGCCGCCTCGGTGGTACGGACATTGGCGCGTACCGAGACGAACATGCCGATGAAGCCGGTAAGACCGGAGAAGACCGCGCCGATGGCGAAGCCGATGGCGGTCTTGGCCCCCAGGGTGGCGAAAAGCGCCACGAACATGACGGCACCGACAATCGCAATGATGGTGTACTGGCGCTTCATGTAGGCGCCGGCCCCCTCCTGGACGGCCGCGGCGATCTGGCGCATCCGGTCGCTCCCCTGGGGAAGGCCCAGGATCCACTGGGCCGAGAAAAGCCCGTAGGCAACGGCCGCCACGGCACACGCCAGGGCGAAGAGTACTGCATACTGTTCCATTGAGAAAATCCTCCTCTTTTTTTGCCTCGGTAAGGCATTTATGGGAAATTACCGGAAAATCAAAGTAAAAAACGAAAAATAGTTATATGAAACGCCCCGATTTGTCAACCTTTAATTCGCTGTGGCAGGCCAAAAACAGGTTCAGGGAAACGTCGGGGGACGGAAAATATTTTTTCGAGTGAGCGGTTGACAAAACATTACGAATGGTATTTAATTGCATCTGCTATGCGAACTACGGAATTCATTGAGAAAAAGACGCGGGAGCTTGAGGGGCTCTGTCGCAGCCAGGGGATTGCCCTCACCGTGCAGCGGCGGTCCGTTCTGGAAGCGCTGGCGGCACGCACCGACCACCCGACGGCCGACCAGGTCTACGACGCGGTCAAGGGGGTTGTCAAAGGGGTTTCGCGCACCACCGTTTATCGGGTGCTGGAGGCCCTGGTGCAGCTGGGGGTGGTCGTCAAGGTGAGCAGCCCCCGGGCACGGGCGCGTTTCGACGCCAATGTCGTCCGGCACCACCACCTGGTCTGTCTCGGCTGCGACGCGGTGGCGGATTGCCACGACGAGCGGTTGAGCGGCCTCGACCTGCCGCGGATTGATCAGGACGGTTTTGCCATGAAGGACTATTCCCTCACCATTACCGGGTACTGCGCCGCTTGCAGCGGGAACAAGGACCCTTCAATAACACACAAAGGAGGAAAGGATGAAGAAATGGCGCTGCATGATCTGCGACTACATACACGAGGGGGAGCACCCTCCTGAGATATGCCCCGAATGCGGGGCGGGGAGCGGCAATTTCGAGGAGGTCTCCTGACCAAGTGTCACGTGCGGTGTCAGGCACGCAGATGCCGCTTGAGTTTGCGTTTAACCAAAAGGAGGAGCAGTATGGGGCTCACAACCTTCGAAGAGATCATAAAATTCGCGGTGAAGCGGGAGGATGCCGCCTACCGCCTGTACAAGGCTGCCGCCGAACGCGCGCAGAGCATAGCGGCCCGCAAGATGTTCGAGGAGATGGCCGCCGAGGAGGCGGGGCACAAGTCCTCGTTCGAGAAGCTCGACCTTGGGCAGACTGAACAGTACACTTTCACCGGCCATGCCGACATGAAGATTGCCGAGTACATGGCCGACATCCCGTTCAGGGAGGATATGAGCTACCCGGAAATCCTCCACTACGCCATGAAGACCGAGGAAAGCGCCTACAGGCTTTACACGGCTGCGGCGGAAGCGATCGACGATCCGCGGTTGAAAAAGATGCTCCTCGTCCTCGCCGACGTGGAAAAGGGGCATAAGCTGCGGATTGAGGCGATGTACGACGAGAAGGTGCTCGCTGAGATGTAGCGTGGTGCTTTTCTCAACGGCCTGGTAGGCACTTGCGCTTTCCGGCGCAAGCCTGTATCATGAGCGGATGGATCTGAGCTACGGGACAACCTCCTTCCGCCTCACCCTCCCTCCGGAACGGGTTTCGGCGGTCGTCAGGGCCGCGTCCCCCCCTTCCGCCGGGGCGCCTGCGGAGATAATCGCCAGGGCGCTCGACGGTTGCTCCCAGCAGCTGGCAACGTTCCGCGCCGGTGAGCGGGTGGCTATCGTCACCTCGGACATCACCCGCTACACCGGGAGCGAGATCTACCTCCCGCTCCTGGTGGAGCGGCTGAACGCCCGGGGGATCGGGGACGACGACATCGAGGTGATCATAGCCCTCGGCATCCACCGTCCGCAGACCGTCCAGGAGCACAAGAAGATCATGGGGGAGCTGTACGGCCGGGTCCGGGTGTACGACCACGACTGTGACGACCCGGGGAAGCTCGTCTACCTCGGGACCACTGCCAACGGGATCGACGTGGAGGTGAACCGGCGGGTCGCCGAGGCGGACCGGGTGATCCTGACCGGCACCATCGGCTTTCACTACTTTGCCGGCTACGGCGGGGGGAGAAAGAGCCTTCTTCCGGGGGTGGCAAGCCGCAAGAGCTGCATGGCGAGCCATTTCTCGGTGCTCAATCCGGGGGAAGGGACCGGCAAGAACCCCCTGGCCGCGACCGGCATCCTGGAAGGGAACCCGGTCCACGAGGCGATGGTGGA
>DATJLB010000351.1:0-15071 GCA_035490915.1 Geobacteraceae bacterium | reverse complement strand
GGTTCGGGGGTCTTCTCGAATTGCCGTTTTGACGTGTATTCCCGTAAGGTGGGTTTCTTCATGGCTCGAATATCGTAACCCCTCCTAACCTCCCCTTAAACTAAGGGGAGGAATGACCCCTTCTTAGGTAAGAGGACCCATAGGGCCTAAAGGGGCAGGGGGAGTTACTGCTCTTATAAGTGCGGAAGGTTCTGCTTCAGCACAAGCACCTCCCGAAACAGGTCCCCCTGCTTCTCCACCCGTTCCACGGCCTCCGCCGGGTCGATCCGGAACCGTGCCGGGACGCCCTGGCCTGCCCGCGCCTCCAGCTCATCCCAGGCAAGGGGAAACGACACCGTCGGCTGCTCTTGGGCCCGGAGGGAATAGACGCAGACCGTCGTCAGTCTGGTGTCGTTCTGCGACCAGTTGATGAAGACCCGCCCGGCGCGCTGCTCCTTCGCCATCTTCGCCGTCACGAGGTCGGGGTAGTTCTTCTGGAGGATCAGCGCCACGGCCCGCGAAAAGGTCTTGGTGTCCTCGAAGGTGGTTTCCGGGCGGTTCAGGGGGACGTAGACGTGGAGCCCCTTCTGCCCCGAGGTCTTGACGAAACTTGCGAGCCCGAGCCGGGAGAGGAGTTCCCGCAGGACCAGGGCCACCCGGGCACATGCCAGGATGTCCCTCCCCTCTCCCGGGTCGAGGTCGAAGACCATCGCATCGGGGGTCCCGGGGGATGCGGCCCTGGCGAGGGGGACGTGGAGTTCGAGGGAGGCGAGGTTCTCGACCCAGACGAGCGTCGCCAGGTCGTTCACCAGGCAGACCGTCATCCGCTCGCCGTCATCCCGCAGGAGCTCGGCCGTCTCGACCCAGGCCGGACGGGGAGGGCAGCGCTTCTCGAAGAAGAACTCCCTCTCCACCCCGTCGGGATAGCGCTTCAGGGTCAACGCCCGGTCCTTCAGATGGGGGAGGATGGCTTCGGCGACCCGGCGGTAGTACTCCAGGACGTGGGCCTTGGTGAAGCCGCAGGAGGGGTAGAGCACCTTGTCCAGGTTCGCGAGGGAGAGCCGTCTCCCGGCGGTCTCGACGACTTTTCGGCTCACCGGCTCTTCCGCACGTCGCGCATCGCCTCCGCCAGCGCAGCCATCAGGTCGGGCGGCCCCTCACCCGCTTCCTCCTCCACCGCCGGGGCCTCCACCGGCGCCTTCTCCTCCCCTTTCCGCTTCAGGAGGTCCAGGATCTTTTCCCTGCGCCCGTCCGCGTACTTTGCCGGGTCGAAGTCGGTCATCATCTTCCGGATGCTCCCCTTCATCCGGCGTTTCCGGTCGGCCGCGATATTCTCCCCCTTCGGGGAAAAGTCGCCCGCGGGAAGCACCTCTGCGCTGTAGTGGAGCGTGGTGAGGGTGAGCGCCCCCTCCCGGCTCGTGACCGCCACGAGGTACTCCCGCTCGGCGAGCACGAACTTCGCAAGCCCCGCCCTCTTCGTCTGGTGCATCACCTCGGCCAGCAGCCGGTACGATTTTTCGCCCCCCTTCAACGGAACGAGATAGTACGGGTGATCGTAGTAAAGCGGGTCCACCTCCTCCAGGTCGATGAACTCGACGATCTCGATCGTGCGACTCCGTTCGGGGGAGACGGATGCCAGTTCCTCGTCCGTGATCGGCAGGTACCGGTCGGGGGCAAGTTCGTACCCCCTGACGATCTCCTCCGGAGGGATCATCGCCTCCTGCTTCGGGCAGTACATCCGCCGCGCGAGGGGGGAGTAGTCGGTGCCGTGGAGGAGGCGAAACGAGATCCGGCCGGGGGCGACCGCCCGCACGAGCTGTACCGGAATCGCCACCAGGCTGAAACTGATCGTCCCGCTCCATATGCCCTGCAGAGCCATGCTAACCTCCTGCTGCAATAACTCCCCCTCCCCCTTTAGTCCCTATGGGTCCTCTTAACTTAAGAGGGGGAACCACTCTCCTCCCCTTAAGTTAAGGGGAGGCAGGGAGGGGTTAGAATCAGGCCACCTTCTTCAGGCTCGCTTCGAGCGCCTGGAGCAGCTCGTCCGGCGCCGTGGGCTTCAGGAGCTTCGGGCGCAGGACCGCGACCTTTTCCCCGCGGGCCTTCTGTTCGATCAGCCGCTGCAGCTTCTTCTCGTGCTCGTTCACGAATTTCTCAGGCTGGAAGGGTGCAGTGAGCTGACCGATCAGGTCTCGCCCGATCTTCAGCTCCTTTTCGGACACGGGTATCTCCTGCAGCCCGAGGGAGGCGACCGGCAGCACCTCGTCGGCATACCGCAGGGTGCTCAGGCGGAGGACCTTCCCGCTCCCCTGCAGCGCCCCGAGGTAGGAGCGCTTCCTCATGGTCCAGGTGCAGATTCCCGCCACCGCCAGCTCCTGCAGCAGCTCGACGAGCTCGGCGTATCCCTCGGGAATGGTGTCCGGTTCCAGGTAGTAGACGCGCTCGACGTAGATCGGGTCGATCCGGTCGCTCTGCACGAACTCATGGACCTCGATCGTCCGGCTCCCTTCGGGCGCGATCTGTTCCAGTTCCTCCGGATCAACGAGGAGGTATTTCCCCTCCTCCACCTCGAACCCCCTGGTCTGCGCCTCCACCGGCACCGGCTTTTTTTCGTAGGCGCAGATCATCATCTGGTGCAGCCTCACCCGGTCGCGCCGGTGCAGGAGATGGAACTGGATCCGCTCTTCCTTGACCGCGCCATGCAGCTTCACGGGGAGTGTCGTATCCCCGAAAAGGATCGCCCCTTTCCAGATCGTTCCTCCCGACATCGCCAGTCCCGCCTTTCTTTATGACCGTAAGCGGCCGTACGACAAGTATCGCACAAAAAGTTTTGCTGTCCATCCGGCGGGCCGTGGCAGGGGGTGCGAGAGTTTTCGCGTGAGAGACAGGAAAGCCCGCGCAAGGCGGGCTTTTAGTGTGGGTAGGGCTTGTGTTCACATCATGGGTTAAAGCACGTGCTCAAACATCCGTTTCTCCCTCTTTAGGCCGGTTGACCTCCTCGTAGAGGGCGATCTGTTCGGCGAACGACAGCTTCCGCGGGCCGCACCTCCTGCCGCGGCAGAGGGCACAGCGGTCGTCACCGCACCATTGGCAGAAGCGGCAATCGGGACAGGGGTGCTTCTTCTCGGTTTTTTCACCGTTCACCGTTCACCGTTCACCGGTTTTCAATAGACGATATTCCGCTTCGGTGCGCTCCCCGCCACGATCTGCGCAAACGCCTTCCCCTGGTCGGCGTTGATCAGGAGGTAGCGGGGAAGCTTCATGACATTCTCGCCAGCCGTAGCGTGGCGGGCCTCGATGGTAAAGGTGGCGACGTAACCTGCCGCCGCGGCCTTCTTCAGAAGGTAATCGTCGTAGATTCCGAAGGGCCAGGCGAGCATGTCCACTTTCGTCCCCATCTCCTTCTCTAGACGTGCCTTCGACTTCCCGAGCTGCATGGTAACCGATTTCTCGAACTCAGCCGGCGGCATCTTGCGCCGGTCCTTCTTGAAGTTGGGATGCCAGTAGGTGTGAGACTCGATGTCGAACAGGCCGCTCTTCTTCAGCTCCCGAAGCTGGTCCCAGGTCATGGCGTATTTGGCGTTGGAGATCGCGGACGGATAGATGAAGAGCGTCACCGGCACGTGGTACTTTCTGGCCAGCGGGAACATGTCGGAGTAGACCGACTTGTGGCCGTCGTCCGCCACGATCACCACCGATTTCGCCGGCGGCTGAGGCCCCTTCTTCAGGTACCAGTCCACCAGCTGCCGCAGGGGGATGACCTTGTAGCCGTTGTCCCGCAGGTACTTCAGGTGCTCTTCGAACACAGGGGTCTTGATGGTCATACCGTCGGCGACGGTGGGACCGAGGCGATGGTAGAGGAGAATGGGAACCCCCGTCCCCTGGTTGAGGGGGGGCTGGTTCTTCGTGATTTCCTGCGGTACGGCCTGGGTTGCGGTGACGATTACGAGGGCACAGATCAGAAACAGCAGTCGAAATTTCATGCGGGAAAAAACCTCCGGTAATGGGTTGACGCATACCTGTATAGCAGAAATTGCGCCGGGAGGAAACAGGTATGAGAGGAAAAAGTTCCCATTAAAAAGGCCTGCCTGCGCAGGCCTTTTTCGCGTCCGGTATTCCGTGTCAGTCGGCTTTGGTCTTCGGCTTTTCCTTCTCCTCGTCCCCTCCACCCTTTTCCTTGACTTTCCAGACTTTTTTCGGCTTCTCGCCTCCCGCAAGCTTCGGTTTCGGCTCACCCCTCATCCCTTCCGATCTGGCCTGATCGGGACTTGTTGCCGGCCGGGGTGCACCCTGCGTGGTCTCCCGCTGAAGCTGCTTCCTGCCGTTGTCCGCCTCGTGTGCCGGGGGATCGGCTCCGGGACGCTCCGGCGAAGAGACGGGGCGACCGTTCTGCTTCACCCCCTCGGGACGGGTCTGCTCCGCTCTCTCCGTCGGCACCGGCTTCTGCCTGGCGGACCCCTCTCTTTCAGTCGGGGGAGCCGCCTGTTGCGGCCGCCCGTGCACCGTATCCCTCTGCAGGGGCGGCGTTGCGGGACGGTCCATCAGCCGGGGATGGCGCTCCCGCAGCTCCCGGACCGGGACGTTCGCCACCCTTGCAGGGGGGAGCTTCACCGGGGGAACCTCCCTTACGACCGGCATCCGCGCCTCCCGGGCAACCGGCCGGACGGCCGGTCGGCCGATGACCACATTCTTCTGGGCGAAGATGTTCTCTCTGACCTTCACCGGCTCCACCCTGCCGCTGGCAAACGCTAGCTTCGGGACCACCGTAACGGCGTTGTTCACCGTCACGTTCTTGTAGACATTGACGGTTATGTTGGTCGTCGTGACGTTCACCTTGGTGACGTTGACGCTGTTTCTGCCGTAGTAGCCGCGACCGTAGTAGGTTTCGCCGGGGGCGAGCGGGACCCAGCCGACGTAGGTGGGGGTGGTCACCCACCCGACGTAGCCAGGGGACCAGTAGACGTCCGTCCTGGCGGGAGGCACCCAGCACCATCCCCAGTCGGAAAGGACCACCCACCGTCCGAAGTGGTACGGGGCCCATCCCCAGCTCTCGGAGGAAACCCAGACGTAATCGTCATCCCGCCAGACCCACCTGCCGACCCGGTAGGGAGACCATTCCCCGGTGGGGATCACGAGCGGCCGCCAGACATGGCCGTACTCGGGGGCATCGATCCATTCGCCGTTCGCCTCCAGGTCGCTCGAATAGACCGCCAGCTCTTCGGGGAGGTAACGGCTCCCGTTTCTCCGCTCGGCAAGCCGCCGGTCACGGTCACGATTCCACCGCTCCCACTCGTCGGGAGGATTGAGGGGAGCGAGTTCGGAGCGGCTCCCTTCCACGGAAAGGAGCTCGCCGGTGCGGAGGACCGTCCTGCCGTCGTTTCCCTCCACGTAGGCGTCCCCTTTGAAGAGCGAGATCTCCTCATCCCCCTCCTCGGTGAGATCGACCCGGAAGCGGGCCTTGTCGTAGACCTTCAGCGAGCTGTCGTTCACGTCTACCTGGAGACCGTTGGCGCCGAGCGTACCGGTCCGCACATAGATATGACCCATCCCGAGGTGGAGCTGCTGAAAGTCCCTGTCCAGGGCGACGATGTCGATGCTGGTGCGATCGTTCAGGCGGATATAGGAGCCGTTCTGCAGCTGGATTTCCACCCTCCCGCCGTCGGGGCTCCAGATGCTGTCCCCCTCGTACAGAGGGGTGTTGACGGCGGCGGGAAGCCAATCGCTGCTCTCCCCGGTCCTGACGAGCGTTTCACCCTCGATCATGCTGATCCGGGCGTACCCGTTCTCAAACGCATGGGAAAGAACCGGGAAAAGCAGCATGAAGGCCACTGCGATGCACATGGTACGTTGTTTCATGGATGGGATCCTTTTGTTTCCGTTATGTCTGCCTTAACGCGCTCGGGCCGGACCGGTTGACCACGTGCAGTGGACGACCATCAAGAGATCGGGTTTCGGCAAAAATGTCTTGCTATTTAAATTAAAAATATATTACTATATAATTCTAATTTTAAGGGAGAACCCATGCCTCACCGGTCATGTCCATCCCAATCGCTGCACGACAGCATGATCAAGCAGCTCGCGGAACACCTCATCGGCAAGAAGTTCCGCGACGTGCGGGCTGACCACCCGGATTTTCGCGACAAGCCCGCCCGCATCCCCGGCCAGGGCGACTTCGCCGGCCTCGTCCCCGATGTGACAGCCACGGGCATCCAGATGGTCCTGTTCGAAGTCGAAACGGACGATTCCCTGAACGATCCCCACACCAATGAGCAGTGGAAACTGTTCTCCTCCTTTGCGGACCAGCATATGGCCGATTTCTGGGTCGTCGTTCCCAAGGCAATGAAGGACGAAGCGCGGGAAAGGGTATCGACACTCGGCGTGAACGCAAAAGTGATGGGAATCTGATCCCCGCTACGGAAGCCGCTGATCTCACCCCTTCCAGCCGTACTGCCGCTCCCCGAAAATGGCCGAGCCGACCCGCACCAGGGTTGCCCCTTCCTCGATGGCCACTTCAAAATCGCCCGACATCCCCATCGACAGTTCCGACATCTCCACGCCGTCGATCCCCTCGGCGTCGAGCACACCGGCGAGCCTTTTCAATTCGCGAAAATAGGGACGAGCCCCTTCCGGGTCGTCGAAGAAAGGGGGCATGGTCATGAGCCCCTGCACGCGGAGGCCGGGGAGGCGGGAAACGGCGCCGACCAGCTCCCGGAGCTCGTCGGTCGTCGTCCCCCCCTTGCTCGCCTCGCATGCGATGTTCACCTGGACCAGGATGTCGCAGACCTTGCCAAGCCGCCCCCACTGCCGGTCAATCTCCTGGGCGAGCGACAGCCGGTCCACCGAATGGACCATCCCCACCCCCCCGGCAAGGTATTTTACCTTGTTACTCTGGAGGTGACCGATGAAGTGCCACTCCACCGGTGCCGTCACCGTTGCCGCCTTGGCGGTGAACTCCTGCACGTAGTTCTCGCCGAAAAGCAGCTGCCCGCACCGCGCAGCCTCATCGACAAGCTCGGCAGACTGGGTCTTGGAGACCGCCACCAGCCGCACGGAAGCAGGGTCGCGCCCCGCCCGCAACGCCGCGGCAGCGATCCTTTCCCGGATGTTTTTCAGATTGTCGGCAATGGACATAAAACCTTCCCTGCTTCAGCCTTCCACCCTGTTATTCAATCGCACCGATGCGCCGCAAGACCTCCACCACCTCGCAGAGCGGCAACCCCACCACGTTGGTGTAGGAACCGTCGATCCGCTGCACCATGTGGGCGGCTCCCCCCTGGATGGCATAGGCCCCTGCCTTGTCGAACGGACAGCCGGTCGCGATATAGGCTGCGACCTCTTCCGCGCGGAGGTGCTTGAAGTAGACCTTCGTCGTTACCGCGGATGTTACCGCGTCGTCCCGTTCGCGGTCGTACACGGCAAAGCCGGTAATCACCTCGTGCGGCCCGCCGGAAAGCTTGAACAGCATCCGGCGGGCATCCTCGCCATCTTTCGGCTTCCCCATGATCTCACCGTCGCAGACCACAACGGTGTCGGCCCCGATGAAAAAACGCCCCTCGTGCTTCCCGGCCACGTCCAGCGCCTTTTCCCGGGCAAGCCGTATGACGTGGTCCTCCGGGAGCTCCCCCGGCAGGGGTTCTTCCGGGATATTGCCGGCGCACACCTCGAACTCTACCCCGGCCGAGGCCAGAAGCTCCACCCTCCGGGGGGAGGCCGAGGCGAGGATTATCCTAGTTCTTTCCCGTTCCATCCTTTTCCTTCCCTTTCCGCCTTTTTTCCTCGTAGGCGCGCCGTAACGCCTCCTGTTCAGCCCAATGCTTCTTCCAGTCCTTTTTCCGGACGAAGTAAAGGGCTACGGCGCCGCCGACGATTATCACCCCCCAGAACAGCTGGGTCAACTCCCCCGTGAAAAAAAACGAGATGAGGGACGCGATCCCCATGAGGCAGAGAAACACCTCGATCGAGAAGAGCCTCCCCAGCACCGATATTTCCTGATTTTCCTTGTGCTTGTCCATGATGCTCCTTTCGGTCGCGTTGCAAGTTTCACGTTCCACGTTTCACGTAAGTCGAGAATTCACGGTTTTTTCTTTACACTTTCAACCTGAAACGTGAAACTACCTTGCCTTTACCTGCTCGATCCAGAGATCGAGCGCTTCCAGTGCCCGTTGCGCGAGCAGCGCCCGCCGGTCCTTCTTCTTTACTTTTCCGGGCAGCTCGGGAAAGAGACCGTAATTCACGTTCATCGGCTGGAAATGCCTCGCCTCGGTGTTGGTGATGTGGCCGACCAGGCTCCCTATCGCGGTGGTTGCCGGAGGGACCGTCGGCGCGCCGCCACCGGCGAGCCTGGCGGCATTCAGTCCGGCGAGAAAGCCGCTGGCCGCCGATTCCACATACCCCTCCACCCCGGTTATCTGGCCGGCAAAGAGGATGCGGGGGTCCCGTTTCAGCTGGAAGGTCGGCAGCAGGAGCTGCGGCGCGTTGATGAACGTGTTGCGGTGCATCGAGCCGAGCCGGACGAACTCCGCGCCCCCGAGCCCCGGTATCATCCTGAACACCCGCTTCTGTTCGGGGTAGGTGAGTTTCGTCTGGAAGCCGACCAGGTTGTACATGGTCCCCTCCTGGTTTTCCTGGCGAAGCTGCACCACGGCGTGCGGCTCCGCGCCGGTTGCGGGGTCGATAAGCCCCACCGGTTTCATCGGGCCGAAACGAAGGGTTTCGCTCCCCCGCTCCGCCATCTCCTCCACCGGCATGCACCCCTCAAAGTGTACCAGCTTTTCGAACTCCCGCGCCGGGACCTTCTCCGCGGCCAGGAGCGCGAGGACAAAGGCCGTATACTCCTCTGCGGTAAGGGGGCAGTTCAGGTAATCGTCCCCATCCCCCTTGCCGTAGCGGGAGGCGCGGAATACCTTCGTGAAATCGAGCGAGGAGGCCGAGACGATCGGGGCGATAGCGTCGTAGAAATAAAGATAGGCGCCGGTGAGGGCACCGATCCGTTCGGCCAGAATGTCGCTCGTCAGGGGCCCGGAGGCGATGACCACCAGCCCCTCGGCAGGGATCGCGGTCACCTCGCCGTGCACCAGCTCGATGAGGGGATGGGCTTCGATCTTGTCGCTGACATACCGGGAAAAGAGCTCCCGGTCCACCGCCAGAGCCCCTCCCGCCGGGACGCGGGTGGCATGGGCCGCCTCCATGAAGAGGGAACCGGCTCGGCGGAGCTCTTCCTTCAGGAGTCCGACCGCGTTAGCGAGGTCGGCGCCCCGCAAGGAGTTGGAGCAGACCAGCTCGGACAGACCGGGAAGGGTGTGGGCCGGCGAATACTTCAGCGGCTTCATCTCGCGGAGGATGACCCGCATCCCCCGCTGTGCCGCCTGCCAGGCCGCCTCGCAGCCGGCGAGACCGGCACCGATGACGGTTATGGGTGCCGGATGATCACTCATACGCGAGATACGTCCTTGCACGTGGTCTCATCATTTTCCGCAGCATTTCTTGTACTTTGCTCCGCTCCCGCACGGGCAGGGCTCGTTCCGGCCGACCTTGGCGGACACGATCGGCCTGGGCCGCACCATGGTGCCGTCGGTAAAATACCACGCCCCCTTGTCCTTCAGGAAATGGGCGAGCTCGTGATGCTCGCGCACCCCCTCCTTATCGCGGTAGCGGGCGATGAACTCGACCTCTCCTTCGGTATCGTCCCCACCTCCGCGCCGGCACTCGACGATCTCAAGCCCTTCCCACTCGGCCTCCTCGGCCCACTCCTTCGTTCCCTTGTGATCGTATCCCTCCCGATGACCGGGATGGGTCGATTCGAAGATAAAATCGGTCTTCACCCCGACATAGGCCGAATAGCGCGCTCTCATCAGCTGTTCCGCCGTTTCGGCGGGGCGCGCCCCGCTGATGACCGGTTCGCAGCACGCGGCGTAGACGACGCCATTTCCGCACGGACAGGTGTTCATGTGTGGTTCTCTCCTCTCATCTGATCATGATCTATCGGGTTTTGCCCATCTAAGGGGTTGTGTATTCAAGGGAAATATCATATAACGCCAGGAAATGCCGTAAACGTCACACGCCCAGGACGGAACCCATGATGTTTGCCCTGAAAAAATTCGTCACGCCGTTTCTCATCCCGCCGGGAATCATCATAGTAGTCCTCTTCCTCATCGGTATCTGGCTCTGCCTGAGAAAAACGCTCCGAGGCGGATTGGCAGCCATGATGCTGGCGGTAACGCTCTGGCTTCTCGCCACGGGACCGGTTTCCGAGCTGCTCCTCTCTCCCCTTGAACGCGGATTCCACATCCCTCGCTCCCCGCAGGGAGACGTGATCATCGTTCTCGGCGGCGGCATCCACGACCGGGTCCCCGACCTGACGGGGAGCGGCACCCCGTCGGGGGACTCACTGGCGCGCCTGGTGACGGCGGCACGGGCATCCCGGCGCCTTCATCTTCCGGTGCTCGTCTCGGGAGGTGAGGTCTTCGCCGGGAGGACGCCCGAAGCGGAGATCGACAAACGGTTCCTGACGGACCTGGGAGTTGCCGCCAACATGGTCATTGCGGAAGTGAAAAGCCGTGATACCCTGGAAAACGCCCAGAGATGTCAGGAAATCCTCAAGCGGCACGGCTTTCGGAACCCGCTCCTGGTCACTTCCGCCTACCACATGCACCGCTCCGTCATCGCCTTCGAAAAAGCTGGCGTGAAGGTAACCCCCCTCCCCGCCCAGTTCATGGTCTTTCCGGAAAGGACCTACATCTGGGCCGATCTCCTCCCCGATGCGGGTGACCTCCGGGCTTCGGCAACCGCCATCAGGGAGTACATAGGCATCCTCTCGTACAAGCTCAACCTCTAGCGAATGTGTCATTGCGAGCGTAGCGAAGCAATCTCGTTGCCCTGATTCCGACACCGAGATTGCTCGCCGCAAAGGCCGCTCCTCGCGGTGACAGGATAGGGCTCATTTTCAGCAACCTGCAAAGGCACCGCAGGCACGGGAAGCCGCTGCCGCCCCCTCTTCCGCCGTCAGGGACTCCGGCGTCACGACTCCCGGAAAACTCTCCGCAAACGCCGCGGCCATGAGCCGCTTCAGCTCACCCGCCGACCGCCGTTCCCCGAAGTCGCGCAACGCCCCGGCAACCTCACCGATCCTGGCGGGAGGGTGACGCAGAAAGTTCGCCCCCTCCGCGGCCCGGTTCACGATCGGGATCGACCCGTGCTGGAAGATGACGTTCTTCAGCCGGCGCTGGGCGTTGCCGCCGATCTTCTTCCCGCCGATCAGGACGTCGCAGCTCTCCATCCCCGCGAAGCAGAAAGGGGTCCGCTCCCCCAGTCGCGCCCCGGCCGGGAGGCAGTCGGCCGCGTAACGGGATTCCAGCCCGAGCTTCCCGTAGAAACGGAGGAGAAAACCGGTCAGCACCCGGAAGGAGTCCTTCACCGATACGGCAGGGGGAATCTGGTGCGGGGCACAGACGATTGCGTAGGTGAGCTCCTCGGCGTGGAAGATCGCCCCGCCGCCGGTAACGCGGCGCACTACCGGAATGCCGGAGGCAGCGCACCGCTCCAGGTCGAGGACATCCCCGGCCAGTTGGAACCTCCCGAGAGAGATCGCAGGAGGCTCCCAGCCGTACAGACGGAGCACCGGCCGGGAAAGTTCGGGATTAAAACAGGCGAGGAGCGCCTCGTCCACCGCCATGTTGGCGGGACCGTCAAGGGGACCGGTATCGATCAGACGCCAGTGAATCACGGAATAACGATACTATGTTTTCCCCGGGAGGGGAAGGTTTTTTCATGGTAGAATTGGGCATGGCCATAGAAACGCATCTGGAGACCGTTCCGACGGGAGAATGGGAGGAGTTGCTCGTCGCACTCCGCGAAGAAGGGGGGACCGCGCTTTTCCTCGGCCCCACCGACGTGGGGAAATCGACCCTCGTTCACTGGCTCGTCGGGCGCCTGGCGAAAAGCGGCGCAGGTGTCGCCCTGGTGGACGCGGACGTTGGACAGTCTTCCCTCTGTCTCCCGGGGACGGTGGGGGCGAAGTTCTTCCTGCAGGCCACTGACGTGCGGGAGTATGCCTGCGCGCGGCTCGCCTTTCTCGGCTCGCCAAACCCGGCGCGGATCGTCTTCCACCTCGTGGAGATGGCCGGGCACTTTGCGCAGGAGGCCCGCAGGGAAGCCGACCTTGTGCTCGTCGACACGACCGGCCTCGTCGCGGGAGAAATCGGGGTCGGCCTGAAGCTCGCCAAGATCAGGGCGACCGGCGCCGACCGCGTCATTGCCATCCAGAGGAGGGGCGAGTGCGAGCCAATCCTGGAAAGGCTCCGGAACGCCGTCATCCACCGCCTCGCACCGTCCCCCCTTGCCCGGGTGAGGAGCCAGGAGACACGGACACGGCGCCGCGCCGAACGCCTCACCCGCTATTTTGCGGAAGCCTGCACTGTATTCCTCATCCGCGCCGACGAAGCGGAGTTTATCCGGTTCGGCCGGGACGTGAGTCTGCGGAACACCCCCCTTGAAGCGGGGACGATCATCGGCCTCAACCGGGGGAAAGAGACCATGGCGCTCGGGGCGGTCACCGAAGCGGACGGGGACGGGATCAGCTTCCGCTCGCCACTCCGCGCACTCAGGGAGATCAATCGGGTCGTGCTCGGCGAGATGCGGGAAGACAGGGAGCCGTATGATGAGGGATAATGCCCCCTGTGTCGCCCCCTTCCTGAGCGAACCGACGGGCGGCGCTCTGGCCTATTTGTCAGGGACAGGGGGCTTCCTGCCTATGTGTTCAACAATACCTCGATGTATGACGATGACCGCCGGTTCAGCCGGATATTAGGCGACGGCGTTGCGGCGCCGTCAACGCAAAAAAGCCGCTCCAGTCAGCAATCAATACTGACGGAGCGGCTTTTCTTCCCAGCAGAGGGTGACAAAAAACGTCAAAGAGCTCTACGGCCTGATCTCGATCGGGGTGCCGACGGCAACGAGCTGCCAGATCTCGTCCATCTGCTCGTTAGTCACGGCTATGCAGCCATTGGTCCAGTCGATCATCGTGTGGAGATCGCCCATTCTCTCCGTCCCCCGTGGGAGACCGTGGATCATGACGTCACCACCCGGGGAAACCCCACAACTACGTGCATGCTCCATATCGGCCCTGTTGGGATAGGATATGTGGATGGAGCGATGGAACTTGCTGTATGGGTTGCGCCGGTCAAGGACATAGCTCCCCTCCGGGGTCTTCTTGTCTCCCTGGTGCGTTTTCCGCCCGGCCGGGTCCTTCCCCAGTGCTATCTCGTACGACTTGATAATCTCGCCATCCTTGAGCAGCATGAGACGCCGCTGGCTCTTGATGACCAGCACTTTGTCCACACCTCTGGTGGATGCCGCCCCGCTACCGGCGTGTATCCAGGAAACAAGTACCGTCACCACCATGAAAATGGCGGCGGCATTCCGCTTTTTCACCATCCGCTGTAACCTCTCTGTAACTTTTTAGTTCTGTCGGAATTGCGCCAGCCGGGGCTCCTCTGGAATATTCCAATGAACGCCTCACGCTCTCCCATAAGTTATGCAATACATATGCCACAAATCTCCTTACCCGCCCATCCTTTCATGGTTGACAACTGTCGGACCGGATGTACCATTAGAAATGACATAAATTGTCACCACAACGAACGGGAGGTGCGACAATGAGAGGGGTACGTGGAGCGATCGTCGGGTTGTTTGCCCTGCTTCTGTGCAGCTGTGCCACCGAATCCTACGTCCGCGAGCAGGTGCAGCCGCTGGCCGACCGGATCAGCAAGCTGGAATCCAGGGTAGCGGCACTGGAGACAAAGCTGGGGGATCTGGACAAAAAGGTCGATGCCGGGCTGCAGGATTTGAAGAAAGCGGTCGACGAGGCCAAGGCGCAGGCCGACCAGGCAATGAAGTCGGGCCAGGACGCTTCGGCCAAGGCCGAGGCTGCAGCAGCCAAGGCCGAGGCTGCAGCGGACAGAGCGGAAAAGGCCGCGAAGAAAGCCGCCAAGGCCTTCGAGCTTGAGCAGAAGAAATAGCCGCCGAAGCGCAGGTTGCACGGGCCGCGACTGACAGAGCCGCGGCCTTTTCATTTTTTGGAACCCTCCGTCACCGTAACGTCGACCAGAACCCCCCTCTTCTCCATGATGGCGGCGTTGAGCTTCGCCGGGTCGACCCTTTCCAGAAGACGCCGGTCGGCCAGCAACCGGTTCGCCTCCTCGAGGTAGTCCACCTGTGCCTCATCATCCTGGTGCACTTCGATGTAGACCCTTCCTGCCGTCACCCCCACCTTCACAGGTTCCCGCACTACGCGGACCGTGGTGCCGACCTTGATCAGCCGGAACAGCCGGGGAATGTCCTCCGGGTAGAGCCGGATGCAGCCGTGGCTCACCCTTCTCCCAACACCCCACGGCTTGTTGGTGCCGTGGATCAGGATGGCCTCCGCGGAAAGCCTCAACGCATGACTCCCGAGAGGGTTATCGGGCCCCGGCGGAACCACGGGTGGAAGGTAAGGCTTTTCCTTCTTCACCGACGGGGGAACGTGCCAGTAGGGAGCAATCAACTTCTCGACAACCCGGTAGCTCCCCGACGGGGTATCCGCCCCTTCGCTCCCGATGCCGATCGGGAAGGTCACCAGGAGACGGGTGTCCTTGGCGCGAAACGCGTAGTAGAGGCGCATCTCGGAGATGTTGATGACGATGGAGCGAGGAGCAACCTCCCGGGGAACGATCCAACCGGTGGGGACGGTCACCGTCGCGCCGGGCGTGGGGACAAAGGGGTCGAGCGTCGGGTTCGCCGCGGCGATCTCGTTGAAACCGACGTCGTAGCGGCGGGCCAGCTCGACGAGGGAGTCCCCCGCCTGCACCGTATCGCTTCTGACAACTCCGATGACATCCACGTCACCAGGGTAGACCGCGGCCTGTACCGACAACGGGAAGAGGGCAACAATGGCACATATGGCAGCAATGGATCTCATTGACTTTAGCTTCACGTTTCACGTCCCGGGTTTCAGTGTCAAGTTTACTTGAAACTTTCAATCTTAAAACCTGAAACCGGTTTAATGCGCTTCACTCCAATTGTGACCGAAGTTGATCTCCACCTTGAGGGGGACCCGC
>DATJLB010000350.1:0-8260 GCA_035490915.1 Geobacteraceae bacterium | reverse complement strand
CCTCGCCGATGAACCTGAGGGTGAGGTGGAGCTGGCTTCCGGGGACCCAGCGCCCCCCTGGCAGGGCGCCGGTGATGCCGGCAACCTCGCTTTTTACCCCCTCCGGCAGGTCAATCGCCACGAATAGCCGGTACATGCCCTTCTCCTTTCTGGCGGGACGCCACCCGATACCCGCTTCCCATCCTGACACTGAAACGTTGACCTTCACGCGCAATGGTCGTTCCCATCTCGCTGCAGAGCAGGTTGAGCCTGCTGATGAGCGCTTCTCCCTCCTTCCCCGAGAGCGGGCGGGGCTGATAACGGACCTCGCTGTTGCGCACGTTGAGCGGCACGAGCTCGACACCTTTGACACCGTCGTCCAGGGTGATGCGGGCGATGACGCTCCTGCCGGCTGAGCGGCTGAGGCTGCCGAAGGCAAAGTTTCCCAGGCTGTACAGGATAATTCCGTCCTTGTACCGTTCGATCCCTTGGAGGACGTGGGGGTGGTGCCCCAGCACCACGTCGGCGCCGGCGTCGACAGCGGCACGCGCGGCCGCGGTCTGGTAAGGGCTGGGCGAGGTTGCTCCTTCCGTACCCCAGTGGAAAGAGACCACCACATAGTCGGCCGCCGCTTTCGCCCGGGCGATGTCCTTCGAGACGTAGCAGGGCCAGCCGGGGGCGGTGCCGGCACGTTTGCCGGTGGCGTAGAATTCTTTCGGGAAGGTGAGGGAGTAGGCGAGAAAGGCGACCTTCGCCCCCTTGACGTGGACCAGCGCCTGTTCCCTGGCCGCGGCCAAGGAAGGTCCCGCCCCGGCGTGGAAGAGGCCGTTCCGGTCGAGGTGGCGGAGGGTTTCCAGAAGGGCAGGCCTCCCGAAGTCCATCGTATGATTGTTGGCCAGGGTGAGCACGGTAAAGCCGGCCCGCTTCAGTGCGGCGGCGCTTTGCGGGGGGGCGCAGAAACGGTACCGCTTGCCGGTGAACTCTTCACCCCTTGTGGCGATGGGAGCTTCAAGGTTACCGACGGTGATGTCTCCCCGTTTCAGTTCGACTTCGGTTGCGGCGAAGGGGTAGTCGTAGCCGAGCCGTGCGAAGGTCTTTGTGGCCGAGCCGGCCAGCATGATGTCCCCCACCGCGTTGATGACGACCTCCGAGGCAGCTGCAGGGAGGACGACGAAATGAGCAAGGACCGTTCCGATGATGAAGATGCGCGCAAACGCCATGGAGCCTCCGTGGCGAGAATAACTGTTGACTTGTGCCCGGTCAAGTGATACAAACTATAGCTTTCCTTAGCAAAAAGTAAAGGTTTTTCATATGCTTGACGTCAAATACCTGCGGGAAAACCTGGAAGCTGCCGAAGAGCGGCTCAAGACGAGGGGCGAGGCCCTTGACCTGCAGGGGTTTCGTTTGCTGGACGAGAAACGGCGCGGACTCCTCCAGACGAGCGAAGAGCTGAAGGCGCTTCGCAACAAGGTTTCCGAGGAGATCAGCAGGGTAAAGGACAAGAGCCAGGTCCAGGACCGGATTGCCGAAATGCGGGAGGTTTCGCAGCGGGTCAAGACCCTCGACGACGAACTGAAAGAGGTCGAGGAGGCGCTCGGCTCCTTTTTGATGACGGTGCCGAATCTTCCGTCGGCCGCCACGCCGGTCGGGAGATCGGAGGCCGACAATGTCGTGGTGCGCACCTGGGGAGAGCCGCCGCGTTTTCCGTTTACCCCCAAGCCGCACTGGGAGATCGGCGAGGCGCTCGGCATCCTCGACTTCGAGCGGGGTGCGAAGCTCACCGGCGCCCGGTTCACCCTCTACAAGGGGGCCGGTGCCAGGCTTGAGCGGGCGCTGATCAACTTCATGCTCGACCTCCATACCGGCCGGCACAATTATGTTGAAATGCTCCCTCCCTTTATGGTAAACAGGGAAAGTATGACCGGCACCGGCCAGCTCCCGAAGTTCGAGGAGGACCTCTTCCGCCTCGATGGAATTGACTATTTCCTGATTCCGACGGCGGAAGTCCCGGTGACCAACATCCATCGGGGAGAAATCCTCCGGGGGGCGGACCTCCCGCTCTGTTACGTGGCGTACACCCCTTGTTTCAGGAAGGAAGCCGGCTCGTACGGCAAGGATACGCGGGGGCTGATCCGGCAGCACCAGTTCAACAAGGTCGAGCTGGTCAAGTTCGTCCGTCCCGCCGATTCGTACCGTGAGTTGGAAGCCCTGGTGGGGGACGCGGAACAGGTGCTCCAACTCCTCGAAATTCCTTACCGCGTCGTCGATCTCTGCACCGCGGACATCGGCTTTTCGGCCGCCAGGACTTACGATCTGGAGGTCTGGTTGCCGGGGCAGGATACCTACCGGGAGATATCCTCCTGCAGTAACTTCGAGGATTTTCAGGCCCGTCGGGCGTCCATCCGCTTTCGGGAGGACGAGAAGGCCAAGCCCGAATTCGTCCATACCTTGAACGGCTCTGGGTTGGCCGTGGGGAGGACCGTGGTGGCCATCCTGGAGAACTTCCAGCAGGCCGACGGGTCCGTGCTGATTCCCGAGGCGCTTCGGCCTTACATGGGAGGGGTGGAGAGGATCGGCTGATTTTCTGGAGGGATGGCCGAGTGGTTTAAGGCGGCGGTCTTGAAAACCGTTGAACGAAAGTTCCGTGGGTTCGAATCCTACTCCCTCCGCCAAAAGACCCGTTCAACGTTCGATGTCCAACGTTCAAGGTTGTTAAACCGGAAACGTTGAACCTTGAACTTTGAACCTTGAACTAGATTTTAGGAGAGATGGCCGAGTAGGTCGAAGGCGCTCGCCTGCTAAGCGAGTATACTGGGAAACCGGTATCGAGGGTTCGAATCCCTCTCTCTCCGCCATCTACTACCAGCGTCTCATGCCTGACGATGTAATGTGTCATGAGGGGAAAAAGTGAACGTAGCAAAGTTGCTTCTGATCCCGGTTCTGCTTCTGCCCGTGCTGTTCGTCGGCTGTGGCGGGAAGGAAGAGCAGAAAGCCGGTGAGGCTGCTCCCGTCTCCGGCCACATGGCCAAGAAGGAAGCGGTGGTGGTTGTTCCGGACAGCGTGAAGGGTAAGTGGAAGGCGGTAAAGATCGCGGTAACCAACAAGGAAACCAGCAAGGAAACCGTCTACACGGTGGCGATCGGTTCGACGCTTTCCATTCCCAATACCGGTCTTTCCCTCAAGGTGGAGAATTTTCTCCCCCATTTCATGATGGAAGGGACCACGCTGACTTCCCAGTCCAACGAGCCGAAGAACCCGGCGGCCCAGATCAGGATCATGGAGGGTGGTAAGGAGATCTTCAAGGGGTGGTTGTTCTCCCTCTACCCGACCACCCATGCGTTTCAACATCCGAAGTACGGTTTTACCCTGGTGGATTTTCTTCCCGCCGGTTGATGAGCATAATGCGGCTGTAGCTCAGTTGGATAGAGCACAAGACTACGAATCTTGGGGTCGGGAGTTCGAATCTCTCCAGCCGCGCCAAAAATTTTGAGGATGATGAAGAACGACGCTTACTGGATGGGGGTTGCGCTTCGCGAGGCCAAAAAGGCCGGCGACCGGGGCGAGATCCCCATTGGCGCTGTGGTGGTCAAGGACGGGGCGGTCATCGGCAGGGGGTACAACCTGCGGGAGTCGAAGCACGATCCTGTCGCCCATGCCGAGATAATAGCAATCCGCCAGGCGGCTCGCAGGCAGGAGGGGTGGCGGCTTTCCGGCGCAACCCTCTACGTAACCCTGGAGCCGTGTCTCATGTGCATGGGGGCGATTCTCCTCGCCAGGATCGACAAGGTGGTGTTCGGTTGCTTCGACCCCAAGGGGGGAGCGGCCGGCTCGCTCTACGACCTCTCCAGCGACCCCCGGCTCAATCACCGGGTCCCTCTCGTGTCGGGGGTCCGGGGGGAAGAATGTTCCGCCATACTCAGCGGCTTTTTCGCAGCGCTGCGCCGGCGGAAGAAGGGGGCGAAGGACGGTTTGATCTGACGAACGGAGAGATGGCCGAGTGGTCGAAGGCGCCTGACTCGAAATCAGGTATACCCTCCGGGTATCTAGGGTTCGAATCCCTATCTCTCCGCCATAAAAATCTTTACATCGGCCGGCCGATATACTATCATTTCCTCCTTTGCGGAGAGATGTCCGAGAGGTTGAAGGAGCACGCCTGGAAAGCGTGTGTACGTTAATAGCGTACCGAGGGTTCGAATCCCTCTCTCTCCGCCATACTTACAAATAACGGCGGCACGTGTCGCCGGCAATTTTGCGGAGTCAACTGATAGCTGGGTCCCGCGCAATGGAAGGTTATGAACCCCGTCAGGTCCGGAAGGAAGCAGCGGCAGTAGCCGGCTCCGTGTGCCGCGGGGGAGCCCAGCTATCAATTGACTTCGCAAACTCCACCTGTTCCGTCCCCCTTCCCCTGTCGCACACCCGTAGGCCGAACGTTCACATTGAGGTTATATCCCCGTGTCTTACCTCGTCTTAGCCCGAAAATGGCGCCCCCAGACCTTCCGCGACCTGATCGGCCAGGAGCACGTCAGTCAGACCCTGAAAAATGCCATCGATTCCGGACGGGTCGCCCATGCCTTCCTTTTTACCGGCGGGAGAGGGATGGGGAAGACCAGTGCCGCCAGGATCCTTGCCAAGGCGTTAAACTGCGAGCATGGGCCGGCGGCCGAACCGTGCAACGCCTGCAGTGTCTGCGAGGAGATCACCGCCGGCACTTCGGTGGACGTCTTCGAAATCGACGGCGCGTCCAATACCGGCGTAGACGACATCCGGGAACTGCGTGATACGGTCAAATACCTCCCCTCCCGTTCCCGCTACAAGATCTTCATCATCGACGAAGTGCACATGCTTTCCACCAGCGCTTTTAACGCCCTTCTGAAAACGCTGGAAGAGCCACCCCCCCACGTAAAGTTCATCTTCGCCACCACCGAAGTGCACAAGGTCCCCATCACCATCCTTTCCCGCTGCCAGCGCTTCGACTTCAAGCGGATCCCCCAGCAGTTGGTCGTGGCGCGCCTGCGCCACATACTCGACCAGGAGCAGGTGACGGTCTCCGATGCGGCGCTGGCCATGATTGCCCGCAAGGGGGATGGGAGCATGCGCGATGCCCTCTCGACGCTCGACCAGGTCCTCGCCTTTTGTGGGGAACGGGTAAGCGACGAGGAGGTGGTTGCCCTCCTGGGGGTTGTCGACCGGCGGTTGCTGGTGTCGGCGGCGGCGGCCGTTTTCAGCGGCGATTGCGCCGCGGCACTCGACCTCGTCGCGCGGGTAGACGCCTTTGGTTGCAACATGCGATCCTTCTGCCAGGAGTTGATCGACCAGTTCCGGAGCATGGCGATCATGAAGGCGCTTGGCGGTGCCGCCGACCTGACGGAGCTTTCCGAGCCGGAGCGGGTCGAGTTGGGAGGGTTGATTGCTTCCGTCACCCTGGCCGATCTCCAGCGCCACCTGGCGATCCTCCTCAAGGCGGAAGGGGAGATGGCCCATGCCACCTTTGCCCGCCTCATCCTGGAGATGGCGTTGTTGAAGATGGCGACCCTCACTCCTGTCGTCCCGGTCAACGAGATTCTGGAGCGGCTCAAGGCCCTTGAAGGCAGGGGCGGGACCGCGGTTGCATCGCCCCCCCCCTCATGGGAGCTCCCGGACCGTCAGCATGCCGCTGTATCTCGCCACCACCATGGGGATGCCGTCAGGCCGGTTCCGGGTGCCGCGTCGTCGCGACCGGCGACCTCTCCCCGGAACGAACCACCGCCGGCCAAGCTCCCCGGGGGCCCGGCAGTGGCCACGGAGGGTGACGATACCTGGAACGGCTTCGTTTCGTTCGTGCGGGGGAAAAAACCGATGCTTGCGTCTTTCCTGGAGCACGGCCATCCTCTCACAGTTTCCGCTACCCTCCTGGAGATCGGTTTTCCCGCCGGCTCCTTCCAGCTCAGCAGGCTCAAGGACCCCGATGCCTCTGTCGAGTTGCAGGCCCTTGCACAGGCGTTTTTCCGATCGGATACCGGGGTGAGGCTTGCCTCTCTGACGGGGGAGACGACGGCGCCTCCGTCGCTCCTGGAAAAAAAAAGCCTTGAGGATGCCGACCGGAAGCACAGGATGAAGGAGCGCGTCGCGAGCCACCCGATGGTTACCGCCGCGCTGGATATTTTTGGCGGCGAGGTCGGCGAGATACGGGAAAAAAAGGATTCATAATGTAACCTTGTTTTAGTATAGACAAACAAATGTTCAACTACAATAAAAACGCGAGTAAAGACAGGAGGCACGAATGTCAAAAGGTTTGGCGCAGATCATGAAGCAGGCCCAGATGATGCAGCAAAAAATGGCGAGATTGCAGGAAGATGCCGCCCAGCAGACCGCCGAGGCGACGGCCGGTGGCGGAGCAGTCACGGCGGTAGTGAACGGGAAGAATCAGATCCTCTCCCTGACCATAAAAAAAGAGGCGGTCGATCCGGAAGACGTCGAAATGCTTCAAGATCTCATCATGGCTGCCGTCAACGAGGCTCTTGCCAAGGCACATGCCGCGATGGCCGAGCAGATGGGGAAGATAACCGGTGGGCTCAATATTCCGGGACTTTTTTAAAACATGGCAGCATGTTGAATGATTGCTGCTTAGCCCCCATTTTACGGGCATGAAGACCGGTTTCAGCTATTTTAGCCAGACTGGATTTCTTTTACTAAAATTGTAATAATCAAAAATTGTTTTATCTTCTTTTAAAAATATGTTATACACATCATCACGATCGTTGACAAAGCTTCTCGGGGAACTGAAAAAATTGCCGGGCGTCGGGGAAAAGACCGCGTTACGGCTTGCTTTTCATCTCCTGAAGTCGCCTGCTAATGTGAGTGCCCTCGCAGAAAGCCTTGCGGAAGTGAACGCCAGGGTCCGTTTTTGTTCCACCTGCTTCGGCATTACCGAGGACGACCCCTGCCCTGTCTGTACCGGCGACCGCGACGATTCCCTGATCTGTGTGGTGGAGGAGCCCCAGGACATGCTGGCCATCGAGAGGAGCCAGTCATTCAGGGGGCGCTATCACGTCCTGCAAGGGGCGCTTTCTCCCTTGAACGGCATTACCCCGGCCCAGCTGAAGATTGCCGAGTTGGTGCAGCGCCTGGAACAGGGAAGGATCAGAGAGGTGGTGCTCGCCACCAATTTTTCGATCGAGGGGGAGGCTACCGCGCTCTACTTGAGCCGTCTGCTGAAACCGAAGGGTATAAGGGTCACGAGGCTTGCCCACGGCATACCGATGGGTCACGACCTTGAGTATGTTGACGCAACGACGTTGCAGCGGGCGCTGGAAGGCCGCTCGGAGCTTTGATTTATTTGCATCATTGCTGTGCTATACTTTATCGATCCCAGACACATTCAGCTACAGAGAAACCACGAAGAGGAGGAGTTTATGAGTCGCAGAATGGTAACCATTGACGGCAATACAGCCGCCGCGCACGTGGCCCATGCCACAAACGAGGTCATAGCCATCTATCCCATCACTCCCTCGTCCGTCATGGGGGAGATTTCGGATGCGAAGAGCGCCGCCGGCGAGAAAAACATCTGGGGGACCATCCCTTCGGTCGTCGAGATGCAGTCCGAAGGCGGGGCGTCCGGTGCAGTCCACGGAGCGCTCCAGGCAGGCGCACTCACCACGACCTTCACCGCCAGCCAGGGGCTCCTCCTGATGATCCCGAACATGTTCAAGATCGCCGGCGAACTCACCTCCACGGTCTTCCATGTCTCGGCGCGCGCCATCGCGGCGCAGGCGCTCTCCATCTTCGGCGACCATTCCGACGTGATGGCGTGCCGCTCCACCGGCTGGGCCATGCTCTGTTCCAACAACGTCCAGGAGGTCATGGACTTCGCCCTCATCTCGCAGGCGGCGACGCTGCGCGCCAGGGTACCGTTTCTCCATTTCTTCGACGGCTTCCGCACCTCCCACGAAGTGCAGAAGGTGGAAGAGCTGACCTACGACGACATGCGCGCCATGATCAACGACGATCTCGTCAATGCCCACAAGAGCCGCGCACTGACACCGGACCGCCCGGTCATGCGCGGCACCGCCCAGAACCCGGACGTCTACTTCCAGGGGCGCGAGACGGTCAATGTCTACTATGCCCCCTGCATCAGCATTGTCCAGGAGGAGATGGACAAGTTCGCAAAGGTTGCCGGCCGCCAGTACAAGCTGGTCGACTATGTCGGCGCCCCCGATGCGGAGCGGGTCATCGTCATGATGGGCTCCGGCGCGGACACGGTCGAGGAGACCGTGGAGAACCTGGTGGCCAAGGGGGAAAAGGT
>DATJLB010000349.1:0-4596 GCA_035490915.1 Geobacteraceae bacterium | reverse complement strand
GCCCTTGAGGCCAACTGCGTTCTGGCGAACCGGCTGTTCCTGGCGGCGGGGATTGTGGACATTGACGGCCAGAACACCAAGGATGGTTACGGGCATGTCTCGGTCAAGTTCGGCGGCGCCGATTTTCTCGGCAACGAACCGTCCATGGACCTTGAGAACGAAAGCATCTGGGATTATCTGACACTGACCCTGGCCGCTTACGGCTATTCCGGCCGCAATGCCGAACCGGTCGGGAGCTCGTTCAGGAACAATTTCTACCGCGTCGGCGGTGACATGGACCTCATTTACAAAAGGCTGCGCGTGCGTTTCAGCGGGGTGACGGGAAGGGACACCAACCCTGACTTTACCACCCCCGCAACGGAGGTGAAGCCGTTGGTCCTCGCTGCCGAGGCCGAATATCTCTTCGGCTCCCCGGCGAATATCGCCGGTGTGTTCCGTTACGAATACCAGGATGACGGATCCGGGATCATCCGGCGCTACATTCCTGCGGTCGCCTACACTCCGATACAGAACGTCAAGCTTCTGCTGCAGTACAACTATGAGACTACTCCGCTGACCGATAACAAGATCGCGTTGGCCAACGTTTCATTCGGCTTTTGACGGGCGCAACAAAGAATCGGCTGCAACTCCGCAGGAGTGCCCATGTACGGCGTTGTGTAAGCATAGACCGGGCCATGTCCCGAATTCATTGGAGGATTCTGTATGAAAAGCGTTGTGACCTTTCTGAGCATCTTGTTGATGTGCACTACCCCCTGTATCGCCGCGTTGAAAACAGTCGGCAGCGGGGACAGCATGAAATTCGACCCCTCCGCCTTCCCCCCGAACATGAAGGCGGCGTACGAGATCATGAAGGTGCGGTGCGTAAAGTGTCACACCCTCGAAAGAACCGTTGTCGCGGTAACGACGGGGGTGGCTCCCATCACCGGGCAACCTTTCGATCGGCGCGCGACAAAGGCCTACGGCGTTAAAATGCTGCGCAAGCCCGACTCGAATATGACCAGGCAGGAGGTAAAGGTGGTGGTAGATCTCATGAACTACCTCCTGGATGAAACTGCCAAATAGGCTTCACAACGGATGGAATGCGCATGCCATTTCATCGAGCTGGAATGGCTGCCCCTATTCACTCTTATAAAGGTGCTGGATCTATGGCTACGAGAAAACGAATTTCCAAGGGTAGTGACATGCGGGACCTGAAGCTTGGCCATCGACTGATCGGTTTGTTCATGTTCATGGCGTTGATCGTCGCCATAACCGGCGGATTCGGTGCCTGGAGCATGAAGAGGGTCGGCGACCGGATCCAGGGGATGCTGACCAACCTTGCCAACCAGCAGAAACTCGCGATGCTCATGGAGCTGTCCCAGAAAGATTGCCACATATGTCTGTTGCAGGCCGCGATGGTAAGCGATATGGAGAAGTTCGCGGATTCCGCCGAAGACTACCAGGCAAAGGGCGATCTGTTCAAGAACCAGAGTGAGACGATCCTGAAAGGAAATGTCAAACTGGAGCTTAAGCCGGCAATCCCGGGGAGCGCCATAGAAACGAAGGCAAGGGCGGCGGTTGTCAGCTGGACAAAGTTCGAGGAGGTTGCCGACCGTCTCCTGGCGGCTAAAAGAGGGCTTCTGAATGTACGCACGCCGGACGGTGACAGTCAGCTCCATCAGGAAATCGTGGCCTTGGCCGAAGCCAACGAGGCGGCCAAAACCGCCGTGGACGACCTTCTCGTTGCCGTGAATGCCCAGATGATCCAGGCGAAAAAGGAGGTAACCTCTATTCAGCGTTCGGCCTTCGCCGCCTTTGTCATAGTGGTGATTGCCGCCATCATCCTTGCCGCCTCGTTCGGCATCATGACCACCAGAAACATCGTTAGTCGCATCGGACATATGGGGGATGCCCTGAATCGGGGCGCGGAGGGAGACCTGACCGCCCGGGTGACGGTCGATTCCGGCGACGAGCTCGGCATGCTGGGGAATAATTTCAATACGATGCTCGGCAAGCTTTCGGAGATGATCGGGAGCGTGAGCACGTCGACGGAGGAGCTGGGGCACGTAACCGAAAACCTTTCCGAGGCTTCGAAACAGGTGGTCAATGGCGCCCAGATCCAGGCCGATGGGATTGCCAATACCTCCTCTGCCATGACCCAGATCAACGCCTCGATCAAGGGGGTGGCCCATGGGGTAGACGGGCTTTCCCTTTCGGCGACCGAAAGTTCTTCCTCTATTCTGGAGATGGCCGCCAGTGTCGAAGAGGTGGCGCAGAACGTGGAGAACCTGGCCCTGGCGGTGGACGAGGTCAGTTCTTCCATCACCGAGATGGCTGCTTCCATCAAGCAGGTGGGGACCGGCGTGAACAGCCTGATGGATACCTCTTCCGTTGCCGCTTCGTCGGTGATGGAGATGGACGGCTCGATCAAGCAGGTCGAGAGCAGCGCCATGGAAACCACCGCCATCTCCGAGGAGGTCCGCAAGGACGCGGAGATGGGCAAACAGGCTGTCGAAGCAACCATTGCCGGGATCAACGAAATCAAGCGCTCATCGGGGATCACCTACGAGGTGATCAACTCCCTCTCGGGACGGGCGAGCGACATCGGCGCCATCCTTTCGGTGATCGATGAAGTTGCCGAGCAGACCAACCTGCTTGCCCTGAACGCCGCCATCATCGCGGCACAGGCTGGGGAGCACGGCAAGGGGTTTGCCGTCGTGGCGGACGAGATCAAGGAGCTGGCGGAGCGGACGAGCAGCTCCACCCGTGAGATAGCCCTGGTGATCCGTGCGGTCCAGGAAGAGACGCGACGCGCGGTGGAGGCGATCAACCTGGCGGAGAAGAGCATCGCGGAAGGGGAAATGCTGTCCCAGAAGTCGGGGGAGGCGCTGAACAAGATCGTCGGTGGCGTTAAAAGGTCCAGCGACCGGATGGCCGAGATTGCCCGGGCCACGGTCGAGCAGGCGAAGGGAAGCCTGATGATCCGGAACGCGATGGAAAACGTTTCCGACATGGTGGCCCAGATAGCCAAGGCGACCCAGGAGCAGGGGCAGGGGAGCGAGCTGATCACCGTGGCGGTGCAGAAGATGAAGGACCTCACCGCCCAGGTCCGGGCCTCTACCCGTGAGCAGAGTAAGGTGGGAAGCTTTATCGCCAGATCCACCGAAAACATCACTGAGATGATCCAGCAGATCAAGCTCGCCTGTGATGAGCAGAGCCGGGGGAGCGAGCAGGTCGTGGTTGCCGTGGAGGACATCCGCCACTCGACCGACATGAATCTGGAGGCCATCAATATCCTGAACGAAGCCCTTGCGAGTCTCCTCCGGCAGACGGAAATTCTCAACCGGGAAATCATCGTCTTCAGGGTGTAAGCCATTCTTTCCACGGCGGCCTCCGAGTTTTTCACAACCTCGGAGGCCGCCTCCCGCGTTAATCCGCCAGAGTGTGCCAGCCGCGACATTTCCATCCTCGACCCGCCAAAATAATTTGCATACGGTTAAATTGCATGCTATCTAAATCGTACATTGCATGCTTTGACGAGAGGGTGCCCATGACCAGGATAGGGAAAAAGTTCAAGGAACTTGCAGCCAAAGGGGAGAAGGCCCTGATAACGTTCATCACCGCCGGCGACCCGGATATCGCGGCGACAGGAGACTACATCCTGGAGATGGAAAAGGGGGGGGCGGACATCATCGAACTCGGCATTCCTTTTTCCGACCCGATGGCGGACGGCCCGACGATCCAGAAATCGTCGGAACGGGCGCTGGCCGCGGGGACAACGCTTCCCCAAATTTTATCCATGGTAAAATCGGTTCGGGCGCGTTCCACGATTCCGATCGTCCTCATGGGATACTTCAACCCCATTTTCATATACGGGGCGGCGCAGTTCGCCGTCGATGCCGTTGCTGCCGGAGTGGATGGCGTCCTGCTGGTAGACCTGCCGCCCGAAGAGGCGGGGGAGTTCAAGAAAGCGGCGGGCGCGGCGGGGCTTGACCTCATTTCCCTCCTCACCCCCACCTCCGATGGCACGAGGATCGACAAGGTGACACGGATCGGAAGCGGCTTCATCTACTACGTTTCCGTCACCGGGGTGACCGGCGCGCGCACGAGCGTGGCCGACTCCCTGTTCGAAAGGGTGGCGGAGATCAAGGGGCGGAGCTCGCTCCCCGTCGCGGTCGGCTTCGGCATTTCGGACCCGGCCCAGGTGGGTCGCGTAGCGAGTGTCGCCGACGGCGTGGTGGTGGGTAGTGCCATCGTGAAGCTGTTCGAGGAGTTCCGCGGGGACGAGCTGAAGCTGAAGCTGCGGGGATTTGTCGCAGACCTGAAGGCGGGAATGAAGGCCGTGATCGGTGATCGGTGAAGAAGACGTGTTTTTCGCTCGTGCGGATCACCGTTTACTGTTCACCGTTCACGGGTTTTGAATTGACATCGTCCCCGTTTTCTGTTAACACACGGTTTTATTTTTAATAAAAAGATGCGGAATGCGTGGTTCCGCTGCGAGGCCCATCATATGGTATGGTTCAAGAAAGACAAGACGCCGCTGGAACAGTCGGAAGCGAAGAAGGTCAAGGTCCCGGAAGGACTCTGGACCAAGTGCCAGAGCTGTTCCGAGGTGAT
>DATJLB010000348.1:0-5016 GCA_035490915.1 Geobacteraceae bacterium | reverse complement strand
AAAGCCCTTGATGTGCCACAAGGTGAAGCTTTTTCGGTAAAGCCAAACCCTTCGTGAGGAGGGGACGGAAAGTTACGGATCTTCAACGGAGAAGATGGCCGAGCTGCCTAGATATTACAGGCAGGCTCGGCCATTTTTTATTATCCAACAGGCGGATGCAGCATCTGGCGGTCAACGGTTCTTGGGTACGGTCTCGGCAAACTGCGGCGAACTATCGCACGCGAAGGAGGAACAGATGAAAGCACTCGGCACGTATCACAAAATCGTAGGGGTGGCAATTCTCTCGACAGGGCTGGCGTTAGGGCTGGCGGCCACGCCGGCTTCGGCGGTAAACAACTGTATCCAGGATATCTGGAAGGCACACGGCAACACCCAGAATCTCAACTGTAACGCCAACGACGTCAGCATTGCCGGGGTGAGAAACATTTGTGTGGGCGCGTGCTGCGAACCCGACTGTCAGCCTTCCTGCAACAACAATCAGCCGGTCACATTTACGGCGGATTTCGATGTGCAGTTGACTTCCCAGGCCCGTTACGACATCGGCCTCTATCTTGCCGCCGACGGTGGCGATGCCGTGACCGGCCAGTGCTTCGACGGCATCATCACTCCGGGTGAGGAGGTTCCGCCGAGCAGTTTCGTCGATCTCGACGGCGATGTGTGCGGCGACATCGACAGCAATAACACAGCTAACGCCACCCACAACCCGCAGACCGTCCGCCTCACGGTGAACACCACATGCGTCGGCGACCCCGTCACCCACAAGCTGAAGCTCAACAACTGCACAAGCTGGCGACAGCCAGGGTCGAACACGGTTTGCAGCGGGGCGTACGCCGGAAACCCGGCGACGTATGACGCATTTCCGGGGTCGCCTTCCAAGTGCAACTGCGAGCAGAAAACTATCAACGTAAACGTCGAGATCCCGTCGCTCGCAGTAACGAAGACGCCGAATCCCACTTTTCTGCTACAGCCGGGCGGCGATTTTACGTTCGCCTTACATGTGGTCAACACCTCGACCTTTACATCCCTGACACTGGACAGGCTCTGCGACGACAAGTTCGGCACCATCGTCAACATTTCCAACACGGCGTGCCTGGCCGGCACCCTCGGCTCGATCAAGTCCACGAACTGCTCGTTGAGCCCGGCGGTTACGCTGTTGCCGGGGGGGAGCTTGGTACCGCCCGCAACGGGATCGTACTATGACTGCTCATTTGTCGCAACGATCACCAGCCCGGACGAAGCGACCATTCCGGATACCGTGACGGTGTACGCGCACGACCCGAACAGCGTCGTCTCCACCTCGTTCAGCGCGACCGCCAACGCATCGGTGCAAATCCGCGAAGATGCGCCGACGGTGACCGTGCAGAAATCCTTCGACAGTCTCCCGTGCGCCATCGTCAGGTATAAAGTTGATGTCTTCAACACCGGACTCACCGACCCCACGGAATCGGTCGACCTGACCGCGCTCAACGACAATATTTTCAACGACATCACGACGGTGCACGACAATGTCCTGGCTACCACCTGCGGCGTCGCGACAACCGCCACACCCCCCGGCCCGGGAACTTTGCCGTTTAACATCGCGTCGGGCGCCCACTACATCTGCACGTTCGACGCCAAGGTCTGCAGCAACGGGGCACCATCTAACAGCGTGACGAACAGCGACAAGGTCACCGCTACGGTAAAAGATCACGTCGAGGGCTTCACCCTCACCCCGTCACCGGTATCCAATTTACTCCAGGTCACAGTGACGGGGACCTCTCCGTAGTCGCAGCAGAACGGGCCTGATAACGTGCGTGGCTGCGGTCTGAACCCGCAGCCACGCACGTGACCTCCCGACACCCCGCCGGCTTTCTCTTCTTCTCATCCCCTTCACAAGCGCCATCATCAAACAGCTCGCCCTCTGGCTGCAGCACCGCCTCCCAGAGACGATCACGATCCGCCGCTTCTAATATCAAAAGCCAAAGGCGTCTCACGCGGATAACTTCTGGTCGAATCGGATAAGAAGCGGATTGGATTATAACCCGCTTTAAATACGCTTTTATCAGATGTTATCAGATTTGATCCGCGTGCAATGGTTTGTTGGTCAGGAATTCACGGCGCCCAGTTGATCACCTTGTGCTTGAAGTCGATGTGGTAGCGCAGATCGTGCAGGAAGTCCATTCCGAGCAGGCCGTCGATCTTGGCTGCCGGTCCGTCGTTATCGATCACCGCGACGGTCATGCCGCTCTTGGTGTGGGGGCCGGCGGTGATCCGGTCGAGCCGGACCGCCCGCGCCTCCACGACCCCGCCCCCCACGACCTGCATTTTCCCCGTCGGGGCTTGGTCGAGCCGGATGCCGAGCTGTGTGGCGAGGGCGGGGCTGATCACCGTCACCGAGGCGCCCGTGTCGAGGACGAGCACCGCCTGGGCGCTGTTCCCGCCGAGGGAGAGTGAGACCGGGACGAGGACCGCGTTATGCTTGATGTCGACCTTGGTGAGGCTCTCCCCGGTCTCGCGGCCGCTTCCCATGTCCCGGAACGTGGGAGACGGCCGGAAGGCGGCGATCGCCGCAGTGAGTTCCGCCGCGAGGCCCGGGTCAGCCTTCTCCAGGAGGGCCTTTTCGCGGAGCGCCTTCTCCCGCTCGCCGAGGGCGAGCCAGGTCAAGCCCAGGTCGCGGCGGGCCGTGGTGAGGCCGGGGTTGAGGCGAAGGGCCTCGGTGAGCGCCTCCACTCCTTTTTCCAGGAGCATTGGGTTGGTGGAGGCGTCGGTGGCACCGAGCCTGAGGCACGCCTCCCCCAGCCCCGCATACGACGCGGCGCTCCCGGAATCGGTCCGGACGGCCCGCTCGAACGTCCTGGCCGCCCGGTCGTAGTCGCCGCGTGACATCTGTTGCTTCCCCTGGAGGACGAGGGGGGAGGCGTCCTCCGCCCCGGCAGGGACGGCGCCTGCGATCAGGAGAATCACGACCAGAAACGCTGCGGGGATTGTTCGGACCATGTCGGGCTCCAGGGATGGGAGTCGTGACGGCGTCACCCGATGCGCGTGCACAAGGCTCAAACCGATTGCCGCGCTTCGCTCGCAATGACGTGATACGTAAAAATGTCATTGCGGGGAGGGACGACGAAGCAATCACGGGGTTGCAAAGTCTCCCCTCAAGTATAGCCCCGTTTCCCCGGAAGGGAAGGGCTCAGGCGAAGAGGAGGCTGAAGAGCGTCAGGAAGGTGAGCTGGCAGGCGGCGACCGTCCAGCCGTTCCGGAGCATCGACTTCATGTCGTCCGATGCGGCGAAGCCGAGCGAGCTGACCATGTTCGCCCCCGGGAAGACGAAGTTGTTCACCCGTGTGGCGACCACGAGGGCGAGCGACCAGGCGAACATGGAGACGGCGTACCGGGAGAGGAGAGGGTTGAACATCTCGTGGAGGAGCTTCAGCGTTGCGACGGTGGCGCCGCTGATCCCGAAGGCGCCGAGGAACCCGCCGCTGATCACGACCGCCGGCTTCCCGCCGATCTCCATCATCGGCCGGATCAGGGCGGAGAGGGCCGCAAACCCTCCCGCCTTCTCCACGAACAGGATGAAGGGGTCGAGCAGCAGGAAGAGGAGAAAGAGCCCGACGTTCCCCGCCATCCCCTTGACGACCAGCGCGAGGATCTCGTTTGCCCGCAACCCCCCGGCGAAGCCGGTGATGAAGGAGAGGCCGAGCATGATGACGACGACGAACGAGGTGGGGGCCTTGACGACGATCCCGTACACGACCGCCGCCAGGAAGGAGAGGAGGAAGAGGGTAGTGGCGCGGCGGCTCCGGGGGGTAGGCTCGAACCGGTCCGTCGCCTCCGGCAGGGAATAGGGGTGAGTCTCGCGGGTCGCGCGCTGGATCCGCTGGATCATCAGCCATGTGACAACGAGGGTGATGAGCGCCACCGGGCCGGAGACGTAAATGAGCATCTCCCCGTAGCCGATCTTCGTGAGACCCAGGAGGGTGACCACAGGTGGGGAGAACGGCCCGAGGATCAGCGCCTCCTCGCCGACCGCCTGGAAGATGACGCCAACGGTGCTCCTCGACAGACCGACCGCGGCAGCGATCGGGAGGACGATCGGGGCGATGACGGCGTTTCCCCCCGCCATGGTGCCGAGGAGTCCGACGATCACCAGGCAGGCCGCCATGATCCCGAGCATCGCCTTTTTCTCGGTGTCGACGCCGATGCCGTGGATGATCCGGTGGACGATGGTGTGGGAGACCCGGGTGGAGTTCAGCACCTCGCCGAGGCCGCGGCCGAGCATGATGATGAGCCCGACCAGGGCGAGGAACGACCCCATGCTGCCGGCGAGCGCAGCGCCGAAGGAGACGAGGGTCTGGTGACTGAGAATCGCCCCCGCCACAACGCAGATCGCGGTCGCCGGGAGGATGTCCACGTCCCGGAAGACGAGCACGATGTAGAGGAGAAGCGGCGCGAGCCCGAGAAGGCCGGGCCAGAGAGGTGAAACTGTCTCGACGGACATACTTCCTCGCTAGGCAGAAAAATCAAAATCAAGGCAATGGAACGCGGATAAAATCCGATTTAAGCGGATTGACGCGGATAAACCTGTTAAGCAATAGTTTTGGAATCCGCGTAAATCCGCTCGATCCGCGTCATCCGCGTTCTATTGCCGTTCGGATTTGATGACTTTTCGTAGTACGCGCCCCGGCGTCCGCTCCGTCAGCGCCCCGTCCCAGAGCACCGGTTCCCCCGCCACCAGGAGATGCACGATGCCGGCGGCATAGCGATGTGGATCGGCGTAGGTGGCGCGGTCGGCAACTGTCGCCGGGTCGAACAGGACGAGGTCCGCGGTGTACCCATCCCGAACCAAGCCGCGGTCGGCGAAGCCGAGGCGGCGGGCGGGGAGGCCGGTCATTTTGTGAACGGCGGTTTCGAGCGAAAGACACCCTTTGTCCCGGACGTATCTGCCGAGAACGCGGGGAAAGGTGCCGTACGAGCGGGGGTGGGTCGCCTCTCCCGCAGCTTCTTCGGCGTTCAGCCCGTGGCCGTCCGAACCGACCG
>DATJLB010000347.1:0-8569 GCA_035490915.1 Geobacteraceae bacterium | reverse complement strand
AGGAAGCGGATCGTTGCCGAGCTGGAAGAAGAGGGGCTGCTGGAGAAGATCGACGATCACGGCTTATCTCTTGGCGGCTGCTACCGCTGCAAGACCGTTGTGGAACCTTATCTTTCGCTGCAGTGGTACGTAAGGGTCGCCCCCTTAGCGGAGCGGGCTCTGGCGGCGGTGAAGGACGGGCGGACAAGGATCGTTCCCAAGCAGTGGGAGAACACCTACTTTGACTGGATGGAGAACATCCGCGACTGGTGCATCTCCCGGCAGATCTGGTGGGGGCACCGGATTCCCGCCTGGTACTGCGACCACTGTGGCGGGATCACGGTGGCGAAGGTCGATCCGACCGCCTGCGCCACGTGCGGCAGCGACGAGATCCGCCAGGAGTCGGACGTCCTCGACACCTGGTTCTCCTCGGCGCTCTGGCCCTTCTCCACCATGGGGTGGCCCGACGCGACCCCGGAGCTCGCGGCGTTCTACCCCACCTCCTGCCTCGTCACCGGCTTCGACATCCTCTTCTTCTGGGTGGCACGGATGATGATGATGGGGCTCCACTTCATGGGGGAGGTGCCGTTCCGCGAGGTATACATCCATGCCCTCGTGCGCGACGCCCAGGGGCAGAAGATGTCGAAGAGCAAGGGGAATGTGATCGATCCCCTGACGGTCATCGACGCCTACGGTACCGACGCCTTCCGCTTCACCCTGGCGGCCTTCGCCGCCCAGGGGCGCGACATCAAGCTCGCCGAGGAGCGGATCGCCGGCTACCGGAATTTCGCCAACAAGATCTGGAACGCCGCCCGCTTTGCGCTCATGAACCTGGAGGGGTTCGATCCAAATAGTGAAGAGGCAGTGGCTTTAGCAGTACAAATAAGGATGGGAGTTACAGAAGCGCTCTCCCAGGGTGACAAATGGGTCCTGCACCGCTTGAACGAGACGGCACGCGAGACCAGCAAGGCCTTGAAGGAGTATCGTTTTAACGAGGCCGCCATGGGGCTGTACCAGTTCACCTGGAGCGAGTTCTGCGACTGGTACCTGGAACTCTCCAAGAAAGACCTGTACGGCGGTGACCCGCAGCGGAAGCTTACCACCCAGTACGTGCTTTGGCACACCTTGGAGCAACTGCTGCGTCTTCTGCATCCGTTCATGCCGTTTATCACTGAGGAGATCTGGCAGACCCTGCCGCGATGGGAAACTGGGAACGAGGATTGTGAAAATGGAAAGCCGGAAAGCATCATGATGGCACACTATCCGGAATATCGCCAAGATCGCTCCTTCCCTGAGGCTGCGGCCGACATGGAGCGGATCATGGCGGTCATCAGCGGCATCCGAAACATCCGCGGCGAAATGGACGTGCCTCCCAGCAGAGAGATCGCCGCGATCCTCTCCTGCGGTAATGACGTGAGCATGAAGCTCATGAAGCACAACGAAGGGGCGATCATCAGCCTCGCGCGCCTGTCGAGCCTTGCCATCGGCGTTGGGGTAGAGAAGCCGGAAGACGCCTCCATTCAGGTTGCCGGAGATGTGCAGATATTCGTTCCCCTCAAGGGGCTGGTTGACGTCGAAGAGGAGGAGAAGCGCCTCTTGAAGGAAATTATGAAGGTGAACACGGATGTTGAGTTTCTCAAGAAAAAGCTTGAGAACCCGAGTTTCGTGGAGCGCGCTCCGGCGGACGTGGTGGCGAAGGAGCGGGAGAAGCTCGAGGAGTTCGCCACCAAGAAGAGCCTGCTGGAAGAGAGCCTGGTGAAGATCAGGCGGTTGAGATAATGCCAACTGGGTACGTTCCCCTTCAAGGAATTTTGATGGTCTATCCTTACCAGTTCTACGTTATTGCCTTCGTCTTCGGCGCCGTGGTCGGCTCGTTCCTGAACGTCTGCATCTACCGGCTGCCGAAGGGGGAGTCGGTGGTCTTTCCCCCCTCCCACTGCCCCGGCTGCGACTCCCGGATTGCATGGTACGACAACGTCCCGGTCGTCAGCTATCTGCTGCTCAGGGGGCGGTGCCGTTCCTGCCGGGCCTCCATTTCGCCCCAGTACCCGCTTGTGGAGGCGATCAACGCCCTCCTCACCCTGTTCCTCTTCGTGCGGTTCGGCCTCTCCTTTGCGTTTCTCGTGCTGTTCCTCTTCTGCTCAGCCCTCGTCGTCATCACCTTTATCGACCTGGAGCACCAGATCATTCCCGACGTGATCAGCCTCCCCGGGATCATCGCCGGCTTCGCGTTTTCGTTCTTCATTCCCCAACTCGGGTGGAAGAGCTCCCTCATCGGCATTCTCGTCGGCGGGGGGAGCCTCTACCTGGTGGCGACCCTCTACCAGCTTTTCACCGGCAAGGAAGGGATGGGAGGGGGGGACATCAAGCTCCTCGCCATGATGGGGGCGTTTTTCGGCTGGAAGGCGGTTCCCTTCATCATCTTCGTCAGCTCCCTCGTCGGTTCGGTGATCGGCATCACGGTCATGCTCGTCCAGAAAAAGGACGCAAAGCTCGCCATCCCCTTCGGCCCCTTCCTGGCTCTCGGCGCAGTTTTGTATATATTTTTCGGCAGGCAGGTGATAGATTGGTACCTGAACATCGGAGGGGGCGCAGGCTAATCAGCTCTTTTCACAACGTGCCGAGAGGGGGACGGGGGTTCTCGCGAAGAAGATAGTCAGCGCTAACTCCGGCCGCCCGTTCCAGGGGACACTCTAGATACCACCGCTTTCCCTCGAACACCGGGTCTGCCCGAATGCATACTATCTTCTTCGCGAGAACCCCCGTCCCCCTCTTTTTGCCGACAGTGTTTTCGAGAAGTAGAAGTCGTCCCCCGGACTTTCAGCCGAGAGGTTACCCGCGACGATGAAACCGTTTCGTTTCAGGCTGGCCTTTTCCATCCTCTCGTCACTCGCCTGTCTTCTGGTCCTCACCTGGATTCTCCTCAGTCTCATCTCCTTCAAGACCGCCGAGCAGGACCTCCTGGCCCAAAAAAGCGAAGAGGGGCGGGTCCTCCTTGCGTCTTTCATCGGCATCTACCCTGAACATACGGAATCCCCTGTGCAAGAGGGGGCGGTGGCGCGGTTCGTCGGCAAGCTCGCCCACGAGCGGGACTTTGCCGGCATCATCGTCGTGAATCGCGACGGGGCGCCGGTGCGCTCCTACGGCGACGGGAGAGGGGTGGACACGCGCCTGCTCGAAACCCTGAAAAGCGGCGCCGAATCCTCGCTCTTTTCGGGCAACGGGCGGTACGTCATGCGGTATGCGCCGCTCAGGGCAGAGGGAAAGATTGTCGGCGCCTCCCGCCTCTCCCTCTCGCTAACCAGCGAGCACGAACGGCTGACGCGGTCGCGCCGGATGTTTTTCGCCTACTTCCTCCTCGATTTTCTCCTTCTCCTCGGCATCGGCTCCTATCTCCTCTCGCGCATCGTCGTGGTCCCGATCAAAAGGCTCCTCACCGCCACTGAGCGGATTGCCGCGGGGGATTACAGCCATGTGGTCCACGTGCCGGGGAGTGCCGAAATCGGCGAGCTGGCCGAATCGTTCACCCTGATGCAGGATGCCCTGAGGAGCAAGCGGGACGAGGTGGAAACCTACGTGAAATCCCTGGAGCGGGCGAACGGCCAGTTGCAGGAGGCGCGGGAGGAGTCGATCCGTTCCGAGAAAATGGCCTCCGTCGGACTTCTGGCGGCCGGGATGGCCCACGAGATCGGTACCCCGCTCTCGGCGATCATCGGGTATGCGGAGATTCTCCGCGACGAGCTCCGGGACGATCCGGTGCGAGCCGACTATCTGCGGCGGATCGAAAGCGAGGGGGTTCGCATCGACCGTCTAATCCGCGGGCTTCTGGACTACGCCCGCCCTTCCGTTTCCATGAATGAGGATGTGGCGATCGGTTGCCTCGTCGAAGAGACCCTCGGCCTGTTTGCCGACCGGGAGGCGTTCCGCAGGATAACCACGTCCGTGACGGTGGAAGCGGAGCTGCCGCCGGTGCACGTCGACAAGCACAAGCTGCAGCAGGTGCTGATCAACCTCTTTCTCAATGCCCGGGATGCCATGCCGGATGGCGGGCGGCTCGACATCTCCGCCCGCCGCAGCGAATTCAACAGAAGCCGCGGCGAGACGGCCGTCGCCGCGCCGGCCGCGGTAATGGGACGAAGGAGAGAGGATTTCAACCGCGCCTTTTCCGCTTCCCTGACGTCAGGGGGGAAGGGGGTCCTCTGCGTGCGGCTGGATATCCGGGACACAGGCGAGGGGATCGCGGCGGACAATCTGGAGAGGGTCTTCGACCCGTTCTTCACTACCAAGGAGCCGGGGAAGGGGACCGGGCTCGGCCTGGCGATCTGCGCCCGGATCATCGACACCTTCGGCGGCAGGATGACTCTGGAAAGTGCGCCGGGAAGCGGGACCGTCTTTACCCTGTGGCTTCCGTGTCACTCGCTGGGAGAGGGCCGGGGAGATGGGGAAAGGTGAAAATCATGGAACCAAAAAAACGGATCCTCGTGATCGATGACGAGGAAAACCTCCGTCATATGCTCCAGGTGATGCTCGGCAGGCAGGGGTACCAGATCGATGTCGCAGCGGACGGGAACGAGGGGCTGCACCTGGCGCAGGAGAACGACTACGCTTTCATCCTGTGCGACATCCGGATGCCGGTCCTGGACGGCGTCGGGTTCCTGGAACGAGCCGTAGCCGCCGGGACGAGCGGCACCGTCATCATGATGTCCGCCTACGGGACCGTGGACACGGCCATCGAGTGCATGAAACTGGGGGCCTACGACTACATCTCGAAGCCGTTCAAGAACGACGAGATCGTACTGGTCCTCAAAAAGGCCGAGGAACGGGAGCGGCTCAAGGCGGAAAACCGGCGGCTGAAGGAAGAGATCCACCGAGAGTACTCGTTTGCCAGCATGGTCAGCCGGAACTGGCGGATGCAGGAAATTTTCTCGCTGGTGAAGAAGATCTGCGATTTCAAGACGACCGTCCTCATCCTGGGGGAATCGGGGACCGGCAAGGAGCTTGTCGCCCGGGCGCTCCATTACAACAGCAGGCGCAGGAAAGCTCCCTTCGTGGCGGTCAACTGCGGTGCAATCCCCGAGGCGCTTCTGGAGTCGGAGCTGTTCGGCCATGTCAAGGGTGCTTTCACCGACGCCTCGATCGACAAGGTTGGCCTGTTCGAGCAGGCCGACGGCGGCACCCTCTTTCTGGACGAGATCGGCGAAATGCCCCTTCCCCTCCAGGTCAAACTGCTGCGGGTGCTTCAGGAAGGAGAAATCAGGCGGGTGGGCGGTTCGGTCTCGAAGAAGGTCGATGTCCGGGTGATCTCCGCGACCTCCAAGAATTTGGAGGACGAGGTCGCCCGCTCCCGGTTCAGGGAGGACCTCTACTTCAGGCTCAACGTTGTTGCCATCCTGATCCCGCCACTCCGGGAACGGCTGGAAGACATCCCGCTCCTGCTCGACCATTTCCTGGAAAAGTATGGCGCCGCGCTCGAAAAGCAGCAGGTGCAGTGCCCGCCGGCCGTGATGAAGGTCTTGATGGAGTACGCCTGGCCAGGCAACGTCAGGGAGCTGGAAAACTGCGTCCAGCGTATGTTGCTTCTGTGCGACAGTGATTCGCTGGACGTCGGATGCCTGCCGGACAACCTGCGCGGACGCACGACGACAGCGGACGAGCCGCCGCTCGACCTGGCCGCAATGGCGTTTTCCCTCAAGCGTGCCGCCGAGAAGCTGGAGAGGGATCTGATCCGGAAGGCGCTGGCAGAGACCGGCGGCAACCGGACCCACGCGGCGCGGCTCCTTGAGATCAGCCACCGCTCCCTTCTCTACAAGCTGAAGGAGTACGGGATAGAGTAGACCAAAGTAAACAAAGTTGTCGGTGTCAACTTTGTTTGCATCCCATGTGCCCCCGCTTCCCTCCAGCTTTCAGGGATATCCCGCGATCGTTTCCGTAAACTCCGTTGACATCTCCTGATACCCCGCTCAGCCTCCTCGTGTACCACAACCCTTTAAAATTAGCGCAAACTAACAAAAGCTCCTGTTTGGCACGCTTCTTGGTTAACAGGAACGTCGCCTGGCTACGGGCGTACATTTCAGGGAAGCGTGAGGGGTGGGCTGGGATTGAATTCTCCGCTGGCTGGACGAAACAGCGTGAGGGCGCCGAACGGCTATACGCTGGTGGAGCTCCTTGCCGTGGTAACCGTGATCGGGGTCGTTTCCGCCATTGCCATTCCCAGGTTCAATCATTACTACGAGACGAGCTGCGTTCAGGCGGCCATGGCCGAGGTCACCGGCATGATCAAGGAGGCGAAGGCGAACGCTTTGTGCGAGGGGAGGGATTATGGCGTTGGCTTCGATCTCGTGAACGGCAGGGTCTCGCTCATCTCGGGCAAAGGAAGGGACGACAAATGGAACACGGATGACGATCGGGTTGTCCGCTCTTTCTCCCTAGCCGCCAAGGGTGGTGGTCTCAGCTTCGGCTACGGTTCCTGCGGTCCTGCCCCGAATTGCGGGCCCGTTTCCGACGGGGTTTCCTTCAATTCCAACAACACCATCGTCTGTGACGACAGACTCGTGGGAAATGCGGGGGCCGTCTACATCAGCTCGCGGGGCGGGGCGGCCATGGCGATAGTCATGAACTCCACGGAAGCCGGGTGGAAGCTGTACAAGTGGAACGGCAAGAAGTGGGTGCGGCTCTGAGCCTTATGTCTTTGCCGTGTTTTGGACTTCGAGAGAAAACGCTATGCAATAATTGCATAGCGTTTTTTTTCGCATCGTGTCAATTGCGGAAAAAATTGTTTAAATACAGTATGTTATGATTTGTGGGTATGCGGCACATTTATTGCTTTGAAGGGGGGGCAGGGTAGATTTTCTTTTGACAAGCGATGTATTTGCTGGATATATAGTGCCCTGCTGCATTGCCGGGAGTCATGGCAACCTTGCCGCGCTGATCGAGGTCATGGCGAGTTGGGCAGTTTGGGTGCCAATTTCTGCAACAACGTGATTGAGCTCATGTGCACGGATCGTGATCGGATCTGTTGCATGGTTCAAAGGAGAAGGTTTCATGAAGCCGACGCAGCAGCCTCTGGGCCAGCAGGGTTTTTCTCTGGTTGAACTGCTGGTTGCCATCACTATACTTTCGGTCGGGCTTTTTGCTCTGGCGCAAATGCAGACCATTGCCATGAAAAGCGGAACCGTTGCGCAGAAAATTACGGCCGCCACCTCGCTGGGGCAGGAGGCGATGGAGGACATTTTGTCGTGGGATCCCTCAAATCCCGCCCTGAACACCACTGCCGTAAGTGTTGTGTACGCGAACAACGTGCAGGTCACTGGTGCCGGCTCTTTCAATATTACATATGCGACCACGATCAATACCCCTGCCATCGGTACCACGCAGATAGTCGTTAGCGTAGTCGGCAACGGTGTTCAGTCTGTCGTCATTACCGGTTACAAAAGGGTGGTTTGAATGGAACGTGTTTGGAGAGACAGACGGGGATTCACCCTGATCGAGCTCGTGATCGTCGTAGGATTGCTCGGGCTGGTGATGGCAGCCGTCTATTCCCTCTACGGAACCCACCTGAAGGCTGCCTATTCCCAGGCCGAGGTTGTGGATGTTCAGCAGAACCTCAGGGTGGCGATGGACACCATTTCTCGCGATATCAGAATGGCAGGGGTCATGATTGCTGCGGGTACCAATCAGACGTTTGCGTCCACAGCCGGCTTTCCCCCCTTTCCCACCTACAGCTCCAACGTCAGGATAAATGCCGCGTCCGCCGAGGCGCGGTTCGCCCGGGTGGCACCCAATCCTGCCACCCTTCCATCCGGAACCGGGAATTACACCCTGGCAGCTGGTTCGACCATCACCCTGACGGTCGAGGCGCCTGCCACCACCACGTCCCCCAACATCGTCGACGGCTTCGCCGACGGCGACAAGGTACGGATCGTCAGGCCGGTGGACGGGAGCGAGCCGGTTTCGGGGACCCGGAGCATGGTCGTTTCCGGCACCCCCGACCGAGGTGTTTTCGGCACCTCATCTCCCACCCTCACCCTAAGCAAGTCCGACGGTTCCACCTTTTATGCGAGCGACGTGCTCGTTCCCGGCGACATGATCGTCAAGGTCGGCACCGACGCCGCCTATCCGATGACCGTCGACTACTACATGGTGGGGGGCGGTGTGACGGTCAACGGCTATACCTGTCCGAATAACCAGCAATGCCTGGTGCGACAGGTAAACGGCACTGCAGCCGACATCGTTGCAACCGAATTGTCGTCGCTCCGCTTCAGCTACCTGTCCGACAGCGGTGCGGAAAGCAACGTACCACCGGCCGACCTGACCAAGGTGCGTGCCGTGCGGATTACCTTGCAGGGCGCCACGGCCAAGACGGCGGTCCTGTCGGGAGCCCCCAGGAGCCGTACGCTTACCACGATAGTCAAGCTGAGAAACAGGAGATGATGGTCTATGCGGGATAAGCGTTCCAGCAGCAACAGCCAGTATCTTGTCGCGGTCCGCAATGACAGGGGGATGGCGCTTATCCTGGTTTTGATCTGTCTGTTGCTGCTCAGCATTCTGGGGGTGACGGTGCTTACCTCGGCCACGAGCGATTTGCGCATCA
>DATJLB010000346.1:0-24628 GCA_035490915.1 Geobacteraceae bacterium | reverse complement strand
GTCCGGCGCGGTTTCCTACGATGCGCCGACGCTTACCGCCACCTTTATGCCGAGCGCCCCGCTCGCTCCCGACACCGTCTACACCGCTACGATCGGGACAGGGGTGAAGGACCTGGAGGGAAACGGTCTGACGGTGCCTGTCGGCTGGAGCTTTACGACGGCAGCGGTGCCCCCTGTGGTCATCTCCACGGTGCCCTCGCCGGACGCAACCGGCGTGGCGGCCACCGCAAACGTCAGCGCCCTGTTCAGCGAGGCGGTCGCCGCCGCCACGGTTACCGGCGCGACCTTTACGCTCAGCAGCGGGAGCGGGCCGGTGGCCGGGGTAGTAACGTACGACACCGGAACCCTGATCGCCCTGTTCACGCCCGCCGCGCCACTTGCGGTCAAAACCACCTATACCGCCACCATCACGAACGGCGTCACCAACCTGTCGGGGACACCGATGGCCGCCTCCTACCAGTGGATCTTTACCACGGCATGCCCCGTCAGCATGGGCGGGGCGTGCTATCCGTCCATTGCCGCCGCCTATGCAGTCGCCCAGGACGGGAGCGTCCTCAGGGCGATGGCCGGCTTGCCGGCGGTGGAGACACTTTCCTTTTCCCGGGGAATCTCGGTCGATCTCGAAGGGGGATACGACGCCGTTTTCAGCAGCGTTATCGGAACCACGGTACTCGGGCCGCTCACGGTGGTATCGGGACCGCTGACGGTCGGCAACCTGACCATCCAGTAACGAAAAAAGGGAGCCATCGGCTCCCCTTTTTCTTCCAGCATCGTGCTGCTACCCTACCCGGTGACCGCCCGGATGGAGGCGGCAATCCCGTCCATCAGCAGTTTCAGCTCCTCCATCGTTATCGAGAGCGGCGGAAACACCACGATCACGTTTCCCAGGGGGCGGAGAAAGAGCCCGTGCTTTCTCGCCTCCCGGCAGACCCTGACCCCGACCCGCTCCTCCCAGGCGTACGGCTCCCGGCTCAACGTGTCCCTCACCAGCTCGATTCCGCCGATCATCCCGCACTGACGGCTCTCTCCCACGTGGGGAAGGGCACAGATCTCAGCCAGACGGTTCGCCAGGTAGTCGATCTTCGCCGGAAGCCCCTCTAGCAGGCGCTCCTGTTCGAAAAGGTCAAGGGAGGCAAGGGCGGCAGCGCAGGCGATCGGGTTGCCGGTGAAGGTGTGGCCGTGGAAGAAGGTCTTCAGCTCCCGGTAGTCGCCGAGGAAGGCGTCGTAGATTTCCTGCGTCGTGAGGGTGGCGGCAAGCGGCAGGTACCCCGCGGTGATCCCCTTGGAGAGGGCCATGATGTCGGGGGTCACCCCTTCGCGCTCGCAGGCGAACATGGTGCCGGTCCGGCCGAAGCCGACTGCCACCTCGTCGGCGATCATCAGGATCCCGTATCTGTCGCACAGCTCCCGCACCCGCCGGACGAAACCATCCGGCTGGACGATCATCCCCCCCGCCCCCTGCACCAGCGGCTCGATCACCACCCCCGCGGTCTCATGGGCGTGTTCCGCCATCAGCCGCTCCAGCTCGGCGAGACACTCCCTGCCGCAGGTCGTGCAGTCTTTTCCCGGGGCCAGCTCGCAGCGGTAGCAGTAAGGGGAGGGGGCGTGGATGACTGGGAAGAGGAGCGGGCGGTACACCTCGTGGTAGATGTCGATCCCGCCGACGCTCATGCAGCCGACCGTGTCGCCGTGGTAGGCGTTGCGGAAGGAGATGAACTTTGTTTTCTCCGGCCGTCCCCGGTGCCGCCAGTACTGGAAGGCCATCTTGATCCCGACCTCCATGGCGGTGGAGCCGTTGTCGGAATAGAACACCTTGGCAAGCCCCGGAGGGGCGATCTCCACCAGTCGCTTCGCCAGGAGCGCCGCCTGGTCGTTGGCGAGGCCGAGCTGGGTCGTATGCTCGAGCCGGTCCACCTGGCGTTTCACCGCCTCGTTGACCTCCCGCTTGCAGTGACCGTGGACATTGGTCCAGATGGAGGCGACCCCGTCCAGCCAGCGGTTGCCGTCGCTGTCGATCAGCCACGAGCCGTCACCACTGACGATGACGAGCGGGGCGTCCTCTTCCCACTCCTTCATCTGGGTGAAGGGGTGCCAGACATACCGGCGGTCGTAGTCCCGGAGGGTCTTCGTATCCATGGTCATAACGCCCCGATCTCCCGGAGCATGATCCGGGTCGACGGTTCGGCGGCAAGCCGCTCAGCGAGCCGCTCCGCCACGTCCTGTGCTTCCGTTCCCGGGCAGTGGGGGAAGACCCCGAGGAGCGGCGCGCCGGCCAGGGAGTCGATCAGGTGGGGAGCCGATTCCTCGGCCCGGTCCGGTTTCTCCGGGTAGTTGTTGATCACGACCCCCGCAACGTGCAGGCCGAGCTGTTTCGCGCCGAAGCAGGTGAGGACCGTGTGGTTCACCGTCCCGAGGTTCGGGCGGGCGACCACGAGGAGTGGGAGGGCGAGCCGGGCGGCAAGATCGGCCACCACCAGCCCCCCGGCGAGCGGCACCATCAGCCCCCCCGCACCTTCCACGATCATGAAGTCGTGGCGTGCCGCCAGCCGGCCGTATGACTCGACGATCCGGTCGAAGTCGAGCCGGACACCTTCCATCGAGGCGGCCACCGACGGCGCAATCGGTTCCTTGAGGCAGTATGGAGCGGTGTCCGGGTCGGCGGGATCGGAGCCGGCGCCCCAGGCGAGGAGTTCCGCGTCCTCCGAGACACGCCTCCCGTTCGCCTCACGGCAGCCGCTGGTGACCGGCTTCATCACCCCGACGTTTACCCCCCGGTCGCGCAGCAGTCGGGCGAGGGCCGCCGCTGCCGCAGTCTTGCCGACCCCGGTGTCGGTGCCGGTTATGAAGATACCTTTCGTTGCCATGTATACTCCGTAATGCTTTCCTGTTCTTTTCAGCCGCAGCAGCTTGCCGCTTCCAGTTCCAGGTCCCGGAGCATCTGCCAGTCCTGCTCCACCGGTCTGCCGGCGGTGGTGAGGTAGTTCCCCACCATGGCGCCGCTCGCCCCGGCCATGAAGATCCAGGACTGGAGGTCGCGCAGGTTCTTGTCCCGCCCGCCGCAGACCGAGATCTTCGTGGCCGGGAGGATGAAGCGGAAAAGGGAGACGGTCCGGAGGCACTCCAGGGGCGTGATGTTGTTCGCCCCCTCCAGGCGGGTGCCGGGGATCGGGTTCAGGAAGTTGAGCGGTACCGAGTCCACACCGAGTTCCCGCAGGGTGAGCGCCAGCTCGACCCGTTGGGCCGCACTTTCTCCGAGGCCGAAGATCCCGCCGCAGCAGACCTTGAGACCCGCCTCCTTGGCCACCTTGACCGTATCCACGTCCTCCTGGTAGTCGTGGGTGGTGCAGACGTTCGGGAAGAAGGAACGGGCGGTCTCCAGGTTGTGGTGGTAGGTCTCCATCCCCGCTTCCTTGAGCGCCAGCGCGGTTTCCCGATCGATAATCCCGAGCGAGCAGGAAGGGGAGATGGCGGTCTCGCTCCTGATCTGCCGGATCGCGCGGAGAATCCGCTCCAGTTCGGCCCCGTTGGCGATTCCGGTGCCGCTGGTGATGATTCCGTAGCAGGACGAACCGGCGGTCTCCGCCTCTTTGGCGCAGGCGACCATCCGTTCCTCGTCCACCAGCGGGTAAACAGGGGCGTCCGTGGCATGGTGGGCCGACTGGGCGCAGAAGGAGCAGTTTTCCGGGCAACGTCCCGACTTGGCGTTGATGATCGAGCAGAGAAAAACAGCGCTTCCGAGGAACCGCTCCCTGATCCGGTTCGCCTCGGCGAAAAGGAAGAACAGGTCGGAGCCCTTGACCGACGTGAGCTCGATGGCTTCGCTTTCGGTTATTGCCCCGCCGGTGACAATCCGGTCGGCCAGCGCGCCGATGGTAGTTTTCATGGTAATGACCTCCGCCATGTTCATTACCACAGGGCGCTCGGGGTTGTCAACCTGTTATGATTGAATGGTTAACGTATAGGGGGATGTGTGGAGTTCGAAGGTGGAGACGGACTTATGGTGCGGTTGAACAACCGGGACTATCCCATGGAAAATGCGTTGAAAATTTGCAAGGGGTGTGAGTGTGTAAGCTTATAATTATGTACACAGGAAGTGCTCTGTGCTCTACACCATGTCTACAGGTACTGCTCCACCAGTTCTTCGATCAGTTCGCCGATCGTGGTGCGGCGTGTGGCTGCGACGATCTTCAGCTTCAGGTGCAGGTCTTCGCGGATGTTGGCGGTCAGCCTCACGTCCCCCTCGGGGACCGGTCCCGGGACGGGTCTGGCAGCTCTGGTTGCGGCAGCGGTCTTGGCGGCCGGTTTTCCCCGGGTCCCCCTGTCGATCATTTTTTTCGGGGAGGGTTGTGGTGCCGGTTGCGGTTTCTTCTCTCGCCTCATTTTTTGCTGCGACGTGCTCCCCGGCAGCTCCCCTGTCTTTGCCTCTTCCGGTTTTGTATCCGGTCGGCCAAGGTCGAACAATGATATCTGGTCTTTCGTGTCGTCCTTGATCATGGCGGGGTATCTCCCTAAAATCGTGATAATATGTAGGAAGTCGGTACCATAGCACAGTGTGTGTATCTGCGTAAATAAAGAAATATTGGGATAAGATTGTATGTGGCGGGGCAGAGACTTTACGTGGATCACAGGTTGTGCAGAATTTGATGGAAAGCCGGTCGGGAATCTGCTAGGTTTTTTGCGGGAGGGTTGAAAGGATGGTCACAGTATGAGCAGGCATCGGGCGCCGGAAGCTCCCCGCTCGAATTATATCACGCCGGAGGGGGCGAAACGACTGCGCACCGAGTTGGACCGGCTCTGGAAAGATGAGCGACCACGTGTTACTCAGGCGGTGTCCGAGGCTGCGGCGCAAGGGGACCGCTCAGAGAATGCGGACTATATCTATGGCAAGCGGCGCCTGCGCGAGATCGATGCGAGGATCCGCTTTCTTACCAAGCGCCTCGATGCCGTGACCGTCGTCAATACGCTCCCCTCGCATTCGGACCGGGTCTTCTTCGGGGCGTGGGTGCGGCTTGAAAGCGACGCTGGCGAAGAGGTTGAGTACCGGGTCGTCGGTCCCGACGAGTTCGACGTGGCAAGGGGCCTGATCAGCATGGATTCGCCGGTGGGGCGAGCCTTGATGGGAAAGCGGGAGGGGGACGAGATCGTGGTGCAGCGGCCGGCCGGGGCGGTCATGTTTACCATTCTGGAGGTGAACTACCGGTCGTGAACCGGGGGGGACGATGATTGATCGGCGGGTAGGGTGGAGGCGTGGATGAGTTTTATGTTCTAGGTTATGATTTTGTTAAATCATGTTGAATATACTCGTATTTTGCAAGTGGTAAAATAAATATGTAAACATAAGTACAAATAATTACGTATTTATGTCTGGTTTTGCAGCGACCGTGTTTTTTCATGGTAAATTTTCAAGGAATCTGGTAGCCTGAACAAGCTATGCATAGAAGCGTGAGAGTTTTTGCAATCGGGAAGATCGTTGCCCTGAGCCTGGCGCTCCCCTTCCTTGGTACTGTCAAGGCCGAGGCGGCGGGGCAGTACTGTTTCGACGAGGCGGGGGGGCAGTACGGCATCAATCCCCTGATTCTTCGGGCAATCGCCAAGGTCGAATCGAATTTCAACCCGGCCGCAATCAACTGGAACAGCAACGGCAGCTACGACTTCGGGGTGATGCAGATCAACTCCAGCTGGGCGCCGGTCCTCGGCAAGGAGCGGTGGAATACCCTGGGCGACCCGTGCTGCAACATCAAGACCGGCGCCTCGATCCTGGCAAGCTGCATGAAGAAGTACGGCTATACCTGGGAGGCCATCGGCTGTTACAACAGCCAGACGCCCGACAAGCGGGACAAGTACGCGCGGTCGGTGTTCACGCAGCTGCAGCGTCTCGACAAGGACGACCGGAAGCTCAAGGAGAGCATGATGGCGGCTGTTCGCAGCCAGCTCGATACTCTCGTGCAAGGCGAGCAGAACGGTCAGACAGAGGTACTGATGAAAGTGAAGGTCACTTCGTCCGTGCCGGTCCCGTCTGAACCTGCCATGGAACTGGCAGACCCTGGTGCTGGCCAGCAACCCCCGATGCCTGAGGCTTATGAGGGAGGGCTTCGGGCTTCATCGCTTTTCGAAGGGACTATGAGCGGCATGTAGCCGGTAAAGCGTTCGTTCCTCTTCCTGTCTACCTCTTCATCTTTCTCCTTTTATCCCACGCCATTCCCCGTTCATTTCCCCGCAGTAGAGGGGGAAATAACACTCCTCAGGGGCAAATCGCTCAAACTCTCGCCGCATCCTCCTCCTCAATGTATCCATTCGCAAACGGGGTAACAATTTTCTACGCTCTGTCTGTGATTAGAAGTGCGTAATTGTAAACAACTTGCAATCTGTTTCCTTGTTTCGTCCTCTGGATAGGGGGGGCTGGCATGCAAAATGCGTAATTCAACCTGAGTGTCTGACCATGATGTGAGGAGCACGCAGATGATCCGGTGTCTGATTATGAAATGTCTGGTTGGAGTGTTTATCTGTCTGCTCATTACGGTTGAGGCACAAGAAAGTCAGGGTAGTGGGTATGAGAAGCGCTATGTCAGCTCCTGGCTCGGCGTGGTTGACGGTGAGGTGCTGACGCGGACCTTGACTATCGTGGCACTGCATCCGGGACCGGGGAACACCCTGGAGGCGGATGCCGGCTACGGCGCTACCGGCAGCGACCTGCTACCCGTGCGGTGTACCTTGCGGGTCGGCGAGGGAGGTACACGACTTTCGATGACGTCCATCTTTGGAGATCGCATCGAAGCGAATGAACACAGCGACGGCTGGTTCATCGGCACCTATACCTCCAAGAGTGGGGATTCTGCCTCGATTACCCTCGCCAGGATATGGGAGGAAGACCTTCATAAGAACAGATATTCGCTGACCGGAGATGCCAAGATCACCCTGATCTATTTCGGCGCGGACGACTGCCCGAAGTCGGCACGGTGGGAGGCGAAGGACAGGCCTGCATTCCTGGCCTCATCGATGCGCAGCTACGTCGATTTTCGTACCATCAAACGGAGAGTCCACAATCGCTCTCCTGTTCTCGCCGACTTTCCTGACGACCTGAAATGGATCTACGAAGAGGCGGAGGCCGGCGGTGTGTCGCCGTATTTCGTTGTTGCGGTGGGTAGAACGGTGGTCCTCAGGACCTACGGCGGCCACAATTGGGATGGCAAGGTGATGCCGCTCCTGAAAGAGTTGTGCGCCAGAAAGAAGATCGCCCTCTCCCCCCGGTTGGCCGAGTAGTGACGACGATCACGTGCAGCCCCGGGTTCAGCACTTTTTACACAATCAGCTTCCCCACACGGGTCTGCTTCGGCAGGCTTTTTTTATTTCTGCACACCTTTTGAATCCCGAATGCTCAACCTTGCATTACCGGCGGCTGGTATGATAAATGATTAAGTGACTGGCTCCAGAATGGTAGCGTTGGCAGTCATGCGGCAGAGGGTTGTTTATGAAACGTGACTTTTTCATGGAAAAAGTATACAAGGATTGCATGGAACCGATACTGCACCGCGCTTCATGCACGACGGAGGATAACGGATGACTCAGAGGCTGTTTCAGCGGATCAAGTTCGTGGCCAGGGCCGAGGTCGACTTCAACGGCGTCTGCAAGGAGGCGACCCTGGTTGACATCTCCCTCCGGGGTGCGTTGATTGCCTTCCAGGAAGTACTCAACCCGACGCTGGGGAGCCCGTGCCACCTGACGGTATACCTTAGCGAGTCGGAGGTACAGCTTCCCTTCGAAGGGATGGTGGTCCACTCCAACGGCCATCTTGCGGGGATCAAGTTTACCCTGATCTCGATCGATACGATGATCCACCTGAGACGCCTCCTTGAACTCAACACCGGCGATCCCGAACAGGTGAGGAGCGAGCTGGATTCCTTCATCGAGCCGTCCTGACGGCCTTATCAGTGCACGTCCGGCAACCGCATGTTTGCGGGAAATTCGAGATGGAGGCACCGTAGATGAAAACAGCGATCATCGGTCTCGCCAATTCGGGCAAGACTACCGTCTTTAACGCCTTGACCGGTCTCAATCTTGAGGTGACCACCTTTCCCACTCCGGCGGGCGACCCCCATACCGGCATGGTCAAGGTTCCCGATGCCCGGATTACCAGGCTTTCCGAGATGTTCAGGCCGAAGAAGACAACCCACGCCACCGTGGAGTACATCGATTACCTCGGCCTTACCAAGGGAGACCAGGAGCAGAACCGGAAGGTGTTCGACCTGATCCGGGATGCCGACGCCATCGTTCACGTGGTGCGGGCCTTCGAGGACGAAGCGATAGTCCATCCGCTGGGAAGCGTCGATCCGCGCCGGGATGCCGAGACCGTGGAGCTGGAGATGATCTTCGGCGACCTGGAGCTGGTGGAGAAGCGGCTGGCGCGGATGGAGGAGGGGACGAAGAAGGGGAAGAAGCCGGACGAGGTGGAACAGCGGCTCCTCGTCAAGTGCAGGGAGGCGCTGGAAAAGGAGAGGGCGCTGCGCGACGTTGAGTTCACCGAGGAAGAGCAGAAGGCGATGCGGGCGCTCCAGTTCATGTCAATCAAGCCGCAGCTGATTGTCCTGAACGTGGCGGAGGAGGCGATGGGGTCGGCCGGGGTCGGCGCGCTGGCCGGCGAGCTTTCGGGCTTCTTTGCCGGCCGCCAGGTCCGGGTTCTCGACCTGTGCGGCAAGATCGAGATGGAGATCGCCCAGCTCCCCTCCGAGGAGGCGGAAGTTTTTCTCGAAGACCTCGGGATCGCCGAGCCGGCGCTGAACAAGCTGATCCATCTCTCCTACGAGCTCCTCGGTCTGATCTCGTTCCTGACCTCCGGCGAGGACGAGGTGCGGGCCTGGACGATCCGGAAGGGGACCGATGCCCAGCGGTCGGCGGGGAAGATCCATTCCGACATCGAACGGGGCTTCATCCGGGCCGAGGTGGTTGCCTACGACGACTTCATCGCCCATGGTTCCCTGGCCGCCGCCCGGGAGAAGGGGCTCGTGCGTCTCGAAGGGAAGACCTACGAGGTGAAGGACGGAGACATCATCAACTTCCGGTTCAACGTGTAGCACACTTTTGAAGCGCCAGGAGGCCGTCATGGAACAGAAGCCGTGGAATCCCGCCGACCTGCTGCAACTCTCAGGGGGGTACTGGAGCGCGTGCGCCCTGCATGCCGGGGTAGAGCTCGACCTGTTCACCCCCCTGGCGGAGCGGGCGCGTTCCGCCGAGGATCTGGCCGGGGTAGTGGGCGCAGACCCGCGCGGGCTGGCCATGCTCCTTTCCGCCCTGACGGCGCTCCACCTTCTGGAGAAGGCGGGTAGCACCTTCGCCGCGACCCCGTTTGCCGCCGAGTTCCTGGCCCGGAGCTCGCCGAAATACCTGGGGCACATCATCCGGCACCATCACCTCCTGATGGCAAGCTGGGCCCATCTGGAGGATGCGGTCATGAAGGGAGGGCCGATTCGGCAGCGGGCCTCCTACGATAACGACGAGGAGGCGCGGGAGAGCTTCCTGATGGGAATGTTCAACCTCGCCACGCAGATCGCTCCCCAGATCGTTTCCCGGATCGATCTCACCGGCCGGCGCCGCCTCCTCGACCTGGGTGGCGGCCCCGGCACCTACGCGATCCACTTCTGCCAGAAGAACCCCCGGCTCGCCGCGGTTGTCTACGACCTTCCTTCCACCCGGCGTTTCGCGGAAGCGACCATCGCCCGTTTCGGTCTCGCCGACCGGGTCGTCTTCACTGCGGGGGACTTTCTCACCGACGGGATCACCGATCGGTTCGACGTAGCCTGGCTGTCCCACATCCTGCACGGCGAGGGGCCGGAGGGGTGTGCGGTGATCCTGGCGAAGGCAGTGTCGGCGCTTGAGCCGGGAGGACTTCTCCTGGTGCAGGAGTTCATCCTGGATGATACCGTGGACGGGCCCCTTTTCCCGGCGCTCTTTTCCCTGAACATGCTGCTCAATACCCCGTCCGGCCAGGCGTATGCCCAGCGGGAGCTGTGCGAGATGCTGGCGAAAGCCGGGTTGGGCGACATCAGGCGGATCCCCTTGGAACTTCCCAACGGCGCCGGTGTGATCGCCGGGACCGTGCCCGGGTAACGCAGGTTCCCGTGGCGTGACGGCGCTGACCGGTCAGGCCGGTGCGCTGTGGGCGTTTGCGCCATCCGAACTGAACGGAATTCTCATGTCCAAGTCGAAGATTCTCCTCGTCGAAAGTTCTGCGATTGTCCTCCAGATCGAAAAGCGCTACCTGAAGGATGCAGGGGTGACCATATTTACCGCCACCGGCTGTGACGAGGCCCTCCGGATTGCCCGCAAGACCAGGCCCGACCTGATCTACCTGTCCTACAGCCTTTACGGAGCGGACGGCGTAGCCTGCTGTACGGTGCTGAAATCGGATCCGGACCTGGCAGTGGTGCCGGTGGTGATGGTCTGCTCCGCTTCCGGAGAGGAGGCCGAGCTCTGCCGTTCCGCCGGCTGTGATGCCGTTGTCGTCAAGCCGCTCGAACGCCGTGAGTTCCTGGAGACGGGGCTTTCTTTGCTGCAGAGGAAACCGCGCAGCGGGGATCGCATTCCGTGCCGGGCCACCGTCGCCTGTCTCGCGGGTGACGCCAGCTTTCACGGGACCATCGAGGATGTGAGCATCAACGGCATGTACGTGGGGACCGACTGGGAGGTTGCCGAGGGAGATGTGCTCGTCGTGAAGTTCGTCCTGCCGTGGAGCAGCGCCATCCTGATCCGGGCCTCTGCCCAGGTTGCCTGGGTCAACGGCAAACGGCGACGCAAAAGCAGTGTCCCTTCCGGCTTCGGGGTGTTCTTCCTGGATTTGCCGGCGGATATGGCCGATCAGATCAGCGATTTCATCGAATTCAACCGACTGCGACTCGACCGGTAGTACGGTCTCTCAACTTGGGTCCGACTAAAGCGCTCAGTCGGGGATATTTTCCCCTTATTTTCGCACCCCGCGCGTAAAAAAAAGCTTGCATTTTATTCGTTGCCATGATAAAAAAATGTCACAAGTTAATGTTCACTAAAAAGTGAGCTCCTCCAGCTCACTTTTTTTTATGGAAATTTCTCTATGGCAGCAGCAGACATGGTTTCACGGGTAACTGACCTTGCCGGGCCGATTCTCGCGTCACTCGGCCTTGAGTTGGTGGAGCTCGAGTACAAGCGGGAAGGACGCACGATGGTGCTCCGGCTCTTCATCGACCGGGACGGGGGTGTTACGCTGGACGACTGCGCCGCGGTCAGCCGCGAGCTCTCGGAGATCCTCGACGTGGAGGACTTCATCCGCGAGCACTTCACCCTGGAGGTTTCTTCTCCCGGCCTCAACCGCCCCCTGAAGAAGGCCGCCGATTATGAGCGTTACCGTGGCCGGCTGATCAGGATCAAGACCTTTGAGCTTTTGCCGGACGACGCGGGGAATTCCCGCAAGACCTTTCTCGGCGAGCTCCTCGGGCTGGACGGCGGGATTGTCCGGCTGAAGCTGACGGAGGGGCAGACGGCGGGGATACCGCTGGAGAAGATCGCCAAGGCCAATCTGGAGTTTGAATTCTAAGAATAAGTTCTTTTAAGGAGAGAGACGTGGAAACGAGCTTCAGCCTCAAGCATACTATCGACCAAATCGTTAAGGAGAAAGGGATCGAGAAGGGAGTGATCCTGGAGGCCCTCGAGCAGGCGGTTCTGACCGCAGCCAACAAGAAGTTCCGCAACACGCGCGACCTGGAGGCCCACTACAACGAGGAGATCGGCGAGGTCGAGCTGTTCGAGTTCGTCACCGTGGTGGAGGAGGTGCAGGACTCCTACCGTGAGATCGACCTCGAAGAGGCGCGGGAGATCGATCCGGAGGTGGAGATCGGCGACTCTCTCGGCATCAAGATGGACGCCAGCGGCTTCTCCCGTATCGCTGCCCAGACTGCCAAGCAGGTCATCATCCAGAAGGTGCGCGAGGCAGAGCGCGAAACCATATTCAACGAGTTCAAGGACCGGGTCGGCGAACTGATCAACGGCGTGGTCCGCCGCTTCGAGAAAGGGGAGATGGTCGTCGACCTCGGCCGCGCCGAGGCGGTGCTTCCCCACAAGGAGCAGGCCCCCCGCGAGGTGTACCGCCAGGGGGACCGGATCAAGGCGCTCATCACCGACATCCGGATGACCACCAAGGGGCCCCAGATCATGCTTTCCCGTGTCCATCCCACCGTGCTGGAAAAGCTGTTCGAGGCGGAAGTGCCGGAGGTCGCCGAGGGAATCGTCGAGATCATGGGGGTTGTCCGGGAACCGGGGAGCCGGGCCAAGATCGCCGTCTATTCCCACGAGCCTGACGTGGACCCGGTGGGCGCCTGCGTCGGGATGCGGGGGAGCCGCGTGCAGAACGTGGTTTCTGAGCTCAGGGGGGAGAAGATCGACATCATCCCCTGGTCCGAGGACATCGCCCGTTTTGTCTGCAATGCCCTCGCTCCGGCGGTGGTGAGCAAGGTCTACGTGGATGAGGAAAGCCGTTCCATGGAGATCGTGGTAGCGGATGACCAGCTCTCCCTCGCCATCGGCAAGCGCGGGCAGAACGTCCGGCTTGCCGCCAAGCTGACCGGCTGGAAGATCGACATGAAGAGCGAGACGCGGGTGGCAGAGGCCGAACTCCTGCAGTTTGCCTCCTTCGACGGCACCAAGTCCGAGGAGGCCGAAGAAGAGGAGACCGCCGAGGTTCAGCCCGAGGCCGAGGCTGCCCCCGTGGAGGCAATCGAAGAGTAGCCATGCCCCGGAACGAGCCCCAGAGGAGTTGTCTCAGTTGCAGGACCGTCAAGGACAAGCATGAACTCCTCCGCTTTGTCCTGGCACCGGACCAGACATTGGTGCCGGACCTTCAGGCGAAACTCCCCGGGAGGGGCGCCTATACCTGCCTGAAGGAATCGTGCCTGCGTGCGGCTGTGGCCAAGAAACAGTTCGCCCGGTCGTTTCACGGGGAGGTCCGCACGGGCACCCCTGACGAGTTGGTCGGCCAGGTGATCGTCCGGATGGAGGAACGGATCGCCGCTTACCTGGCACTTGCCAACAAGGCGGGGAAGGTGGCCTCGGGCGGCGATACCGTCGCGGAACTCCTGCTGAAACGGACTCCGGGGATTGTCTGCATTGCCAGCGACATCTCCTCCGACATCGGGGAAAAGCTGAGGTTCATGGCGGAACGGGCAGGGGTGGAGCACTTTGCAATGTTCGACAAGGAAAGGCTCGGGGCATTGCTCGGCAAGGAACTGAGGAGCGTTGTGGCGGTTGAGAGGGGCGGCTTCAGCGAGACGCTGCAGAAAGAGCTGGAACGGTACAGGAACTTCTTTCAGGGAGGACGGACGCAACATGAGTAAAATCCGCGTATATGAGCTGGCCCAGAAGATGGGGATCGAAAATAAGGAGCTTATCGCCAGGCTGAAGGCCGTGGGTGTGGATGTGAAGAGCCACACGGCGTCGGTTGACGAAGCGGATGCCAAGAAGCTGGAGACCCTTGCATCGCCCCCGCAGACAGAGACTCCTCCGACCGTCAAGGAAGTTTCCAAGGAAGAAGTCCGCGTTACCACCACTGTCATCAGGAGGCGCGCCAAGGTCGTGGAGACCGCTGCAGCATCCCCTGTCGAGGTTGCACCTCCTCCCCCAGCGGAGCAGGAAGCGCCGGCGGCGCCAGCGGTGAAACCGGCAAAGGTTGAAGTGGCAAAGACCCCTGAGGCTGTCGTCGAGGAGGCTCCTGTACCCGTTGAGGCGCCAAAGGCCGCGCCCCCCGAGGCTCCGAAAGCCGCCCCTCCTGAGGAAACGCGTCCCGAGCGGCCGACGGCCAATAAGGCGATCATTCTCGGCAGGGTTGAAATACCGGCGATGCATACCAAGGAACGCCCCACGGATCGGCGTGAGTTCACGCGAAGCGGGGAGCGTCCCGTGCAGGCTCGTCCGGCGGATCGACCTGTTTCCGGTCGCCCCGGCGAGCGTCCCGCTCCCGGCCGCCCCGGTGAGCGTCCTGCCATGGGCCGCCCCGGCGAACGTCCTGCCATGGGCCGCCCCGGCGAGCGTCCTGCCATGGGCCGCCCCGGCGAGCGTCCCGCTCCCGGTCGTCCCGGCGAACGTCCCGCTCCCCTCGGCCCCGTTGAGGTGCCCCTGTCGGCCGAAGATCGGCGGAAAGGGCGGAAAGTTGTTCCTTCAGAGGCCGCCAAGAAAGGAGGCGCCGCAGGCCGGCGCAAGGAGGTTCTCCAAGCCAAGAGCGAGCTCGCCGAGAAGCGGGAACGGGTTTTCGAGCCGGGGGCGCGACCGGGTAAGGGGAAGAAGAAGGAAAAGTACCGCGCCCCGGAGGGGAAGAAGACCGAGATCACCGTCCCCAAGGCAATCAAGCGGATCATCAAGATTTCCGAGACCATCACCGTCGGCGACCTCGCGAAGAAAATGGGGACCAAGGCGAACGACCTGATCCGCGCCCTGATCAAGATGGGAATGATGGTTACCATCAACCACCCGCTCGATTTCGATACGGCAACGCTTCTTGCCACCGATTTCGGCTACGAGATCGAGAACGTCGCCCTCGATCTGGACGAGATGCTGGAAGCGGCTCCCGACGCGCCGGAAAGCCTGGTCAAGCGCCCGCCTGTCGTCACCATCATGGGCCACGTTGACCACGGCAAAACGTCGCTCCTCGATGCCATCCGGGAAACCAACGTGATTGCCGGCGAGGCGGGGGGAATTACCCAGCACATCGGTGCCTACGACGTGGAGCTGAACGGACGGAAGATCACCTTCCTCGATACCCCGGGGCACGAGGCGTTCACCGCCATGCGTGCCAGGGGGGCCAAGGTGACCGACATCGTCATCCTGGTGGTGGCTGCCGACGACGGGGTCATGCCCCAGACCCGCGAGGCGATCAACCACTCCAAGGCTGCCGGCGTGCCGATCATCATCGCCATCAACAAGATCGACAAGCCGGAGGCGAAACCTGAAAGGGTGAAGCAGGAGCTGATGGAGTTCGGCCTTGTTTCCGAGGAGTGGGGGGGGGACACCACCATGGTGGAAGTATCCGCCAAGAAGCGGATCAACCTGGAAGAGCTTCTGGAGATGGTGCTCCTCCAGGCGGACATCATGGAGCTGAAGGCAAACCCGGACAAGGCGGCCCGAGGCACCATCGTCGAGGCGAAGCTGGACAAGGGACGGGGCCCCGTCGCGACTGTGCTCGTCCAGGAGGGGACCCTCAAGATCGGCGATTTCTTCGTCGCCGGGATCCAGGCCGGCAGGGTGCGTGCCATGCAGAACTACCGGGGGGAAAAGCTGGCGACCGCCGGGCCGGCCTTGCCGGTCGAGGTGATCGGCTTCAATGGCGTGCCGGACGCGGGTGACGTGTTCGTCTCGCTGGCCGACGAGAAGCAGGCGAAGGAGATCGCCAGCTACCGGCAGCAGAAGCTGCGCGAAACCGAGCTCGCCAAGCACGCGAAGATGTCCCTGGAGCAGCTCTACGAGAAGATCCAGAAGGGGGAGGTCAAGGACCTCAACACGATCGTCAAGGCGGACGTGCAGGGTTCCGTGGAGGCGGTTTCCGAGTCCCTCAGGAAGCTTACCACCGACGCCATCCGCCTCAACGTGATCCACGCCTCGGTCGGAGCCATCACCGAGACCGACGTCAACCTGGCGAGCGCCAGCAACGCCATCATCCTTGGCTTCAACGTCCGGCCGGAGGTGAAGGCGCAGGCGCACGCCGAGAAGGAAGGGGTGGATATCCGCCTCTACAACATCATCTACGACGCGGTGGAAGACATCAAGAAGGCGATGGAAGGGCTTCTGGAGCCGACTTTCAGGGAGAAGCACCTGGGACGGGCGGAAATCCGCGAGACCTTCTCGGTGCCGAAAGTCGGCACGGTGGCCGGTTGCTACGTCCAGGACGGCAAGATGCTGCGCAACGCGCAGGTGCGCCTCTTGCGCGACAACGTGGTGATCTGGCAGGGGAAGATGTCGAGCTTGCGCCGCTTCAAGGACGACGTGAAAGAGGTGGCCACCGGCTACGAATGCGGTATCGGCCTGGAGAACTACAACGACCTCAAGGTCGGGGATATCATCGAGGCGTTCGAGATGGAGAAGGTCGCCGCCACACTCTAGGGAAATGCGGCTTTTTCGCAATCTCTGTGTTGGCCTTCCCTCGCTCCTTGTGCGGCGTAACGCTGTTTATGCCCATTGGGTACTGCGCCTCCGCGGGCTCGGTTGGCCGCCTTGACCTTGCGAAAAAATCACATTTCCTGGGACTAGATACATGTACAAAAGATCCGAAAAAGTCGCCGAGGCGATACATGAAATGGTGTCCGAGCTCCTGGTGAAGGGGTTGAAGGACCCCCGCATCGGCTTTGTCACGGTCACCGGCGTGAAGGTCACCGACGACCTTCACCTGGCGACGATCTATTTCACCGTGATCGGGAGCGATGCGGAAAAGAAGGACACCGAGCAGGGGCTGAACAGCGCCCGGGGCTACATCCGCAAGGAACTCGGGAAGAACCTGCGGATGCGGTATGTGCCAGATATCGTCTTTCGCTACGATGCATCGGTGGACTACGGGAGCCGGATCGAGTCCCTCCTGAAGGAGATTGCCACGAAGGAAGAGGGCGATGCTTGAACGGATCGTGGCGGAAATAGCCGCTCATACCTCCTTTCTGGTCACCACCCATGAAAGCCCCGACGGCGATGCGGTAGGCTCCGCCCTGGCTTTGGGGAACTACCTCCGACGGCTCGGCAAGGACGTGACAGTCTATCTCAGTGATCCGCTCCCGGAGCTGTATGCTTTCCTTCCCATGGCCGATCGGGTGGTTCACGCCATCCCACCCCGCAGCTTCGACATCTGCTTCGTCCTCGACGTGGGGGAGTTCCGCCGGGCCGGGAAAGAGCTGGTGGATTTCAAGGGGGTCGGCGCGTTCATCAACATCGACCACCACCTCCACTGCGAGAGGTTCGGCGCCATCAACCTGATCGACCCGGAGGCCGCCGCCACAGGCTGCCTGGTCCATCGGATCATAAGGGCGGCCGGGGACGAGGTGGACCACGATATCGCCCTCTGCATCTATACCGCTGTGATTACCGATACGGGTTCGTTCCGCTATTCCAACTCAAACCAGGAGGCCTTTGCCATCGCCGGCGAGATGGTGGCTCACGGCGTGAATGCCTGGTCGGTCGCGGAGAAGCTGTACGAAAGCCAGCCGAAGGAGCGCCTGGAACTACTCGCCCTTGCCCTGGCAACCCTTACGGTGGCGCCTCGCGGTGATGTCGCTTCGGTCACGGTCACCCTCGACATGTACGAGAAGACCGGCACCACTGCCGAGCTCACCGATGGCTTCGTCAACTATCCCCGTTCCATCCGCGGGGTGGAAGTGGCGGTTTTTTTCCGTGAGATCGAGCCGGAGCTGTGCAAGGTCGGTTTCCGCTCCAAGGGGAAGGTGAACGTCTCGGCACTGGCGGCCGAATTCGGCGGCGGAGGGCACCACAACGCCGCCGGCTGCGTGATTGCCGGGCGTCTGGAGGAAGTCCGGGACAAGGTCTTCGCCCACCTGGCCCGCGCTCTCTGATAATGGACGGTTTTATTGTCGTCGATAAGCCGGCGGGGATGACCTCCCACGACGTGGTCAGCGCGGTGCGCCGGATCGCCGGGCAGAAGAAGGTCGGCCATACCGGCACCCTCGATCCTTTTGCCACCGGCGTGCTGCCGGTGGCCCTCGGAGAGGGGACCAAGGCGATACCCTTTCTCGACGAGTCAGTGAAGGAGTACCGTGCGGTGATGCGGCTCGGGGCGGCAACCGACACCCAGGACTGCACCGGCAGGGTGATCCGGAGCGGCGACTGGCAGGGGCTCACCCCGCCGGATATCGCGGCGGTGGCTCGGGAGTTCCTCGGCAGGGGGAGCCAGGTGCCCCCCATGTACTCGGCCCTGAAAAGGGACGGCGTCCCCCTCTACAAACTTGCCCGGAAGGGTGAGGAGGTTGATCGGGAACCGCGTCAGATAGAGATTTACACCCTTGACATCGAGAGGATCGAGCCTCCGATGGTCGCCTTTACCGTCCGCTGCTCCCGGGGGGTGTACGTCAGGACCCTGGCGAACGACATGGGTGACCGGCTCGACTGCGGCGCCCATCTCGTGGAGCTGCGCAGGAGCGCGAGCGGCCCCTTCACCCTCGACCAGGCCGTCTCTTTGGAACGACTGGCTGCGGCAGGGAAGGGGGGGCTTGGGGAGCATCTCATCTCCTGTTCTGCGGCACTGGGGCACCTGCAGGCCGTTTTCCTGACCGAGCAGGGGGCACTGCGGGTCACCCGCGGCATTTCCCCGGAAAAGGGCGACCTCCAGGGGGCGCCTGAAGAGCTCACGCCGGGAGAGCGGGTCAGGGTCTGTCGCGGCGAACGCCTCCTTGCGGTCGCCGAATGCGGCTCGGGAGGCGGTGCAGGGGAAGGGAACACCCTCCGGTTGGCACGGGTTTTCAACGAGCATTGATCCTTTACATGCCGGGGGCTTTGTGATAAAAGACACAATACGAATTGTCCGGTTTTATCGGCCTGATGGCCTCACAACATTTATCGTAGCGGGAAGGGAGGTGTAACACATGCTGGTTACGGAAAAGAAGCAGGAAATCATCAACAAGTTCAAGCTCCATGAAAGCGACACCGGTTCTCCGGAGGTGCAGATCGCCATTCTGACGGAACGGATCACTTACCTGACGGAGCATTTCAAGGTGCACAAGAAGGATCACCACAGCAGGCGGGGTCTGTTGAAACTTGTCGGCCAGAGGAGGAGGCTCCTCGACTACGTCAAGAAGAAAGACGACGCCAGGTACAAAACCATTATCGAAAAGCTCGGTATCCGGAGATAAGAAAAGGCAGTATACCTCTTCACACACGCTGGGGTATATTGCCTTTCCTTTTTTGACGAACGGGCCGTGCTGCCCGTTCATTTTTTGTTGGGGACGTGGATAGAAGAACCAACGGACGTGCGACGCCTAAGGAGATGCTGCACGGAATTGGCTCTTGTATCGACGGCCCCAACGCCCACACATGAAGGCAAGGAGACCGTAAACAGTATGGAACAGCGAGTACAGGTTGAATTCAGCGGCCGGACCCTGACGATAGAGACCGGCAAGATAGCGAAACAGGCAAGCGGTGCCGTGATGGTCCGCTCCGGCGATACCATCGTGCTGGTGACCGCGGTGGCCACCAAGACGGCCAAGGAGGGGCAGGATTTCTTCCCCCTCACCGTCAACTACCAGGAGAAGGCCTATGCCGGCGGAAAGATCCCCGGCGGCTTCTTCAAGCGCGAGGCGCGCCCTTCCGACAACGAAACCCTCACCTGCCGGCTGATCGACCGGCCGATCAGGCCGCTCTTCCCGGAGAACTTCCTGAACGACACCCAGATCATGGCCACCGTCCTCTCTGCGGACAAGGACAACGACCCCGGCATCCTCTCCATGATCGGCGCCTCCGCCGCCCTCGAGGTGTCCGACGTCCCCTTCTTCGGCCCGATTGCCGGGGTGAAGGTCGGGCGGGTGGACGGCCGCTTCGTCGCCAATCCCACCGCCGAGGAGCTCGAGAAGAGCGACATCGAGATCGTCGTCGCTGCCAGCAAGGACGCGGTGATCATGGTGGAAGGCGGGGCCAACGTCGTCTCCGAGCAGGACATGCTCGAAGCGGTCTTCTTCGGCCATGAGGCGGTCCAGCCGATCATTGCCGCCCAGGAAGAGCTGAAGCGGCTGGCCGGCGTTCCGAAGCGGGAAGTCCCGCCGCCGGTGGTGGACGAGGAGCTGAAGGGGAAGGTGAAGGAGCTCGCCTACCAGAAGATCAAGGACGCGGTCAGGATCGAGGCGAAGGGGGAGCGTCACGATCGGATCGACGCCGTCGCCGAAGAGACCCGGGCTGCGCTCGCGGCCGACTACGAGGGGCGTGAAAAGGTGATAGCCGGTTTCCTCGGAGACCTGGAGTACGAGCTGGTGCGCGAACACATCCTGAAGGACGGTATCCGGATTGACGGCCGCGACACCAAGACCATCAGGCCGATTGCCTCCGAGGTTGGCTTCCTCCCCCGCGTGCACGGTTCCGCGCTTTTTACCCGTGGAGAAACCCAGTCGATCGTCGCCGCTACTCTCGGGACCTCGGTTGACGAGCAGCGGATCGATTCCCTTTACGGCGAGGGGCGGAAGCGTTTCCTCCTCCACTACAATTTCCCGCCGTACTCCGTCGGCGAGACGAGCTTCCGGCTCGCCCCGGGGCGCCGCGAGATCGGCCACGGCATGCTCGCCGAGCGTGCCCTGCAGAAAGTGGTGCCGAACCACGACGATTTCCCCTACACCATCCGGATCGTTTCGGACATCACGGAGAGCAACGGCTCCTCCTCCATGGCCACCGTCTGCGGCGGCGCCCTCGCCATGATGGACGCCGGCATCCCGATCAAGGCGCCGGTCGCTGGGATCGCCATGGGGCTCATCAAGGAGGGTGACGACGTGGCCATCCTCTCCGACATTCTCGGCGACGAGGACCACCTCGGAGATATGGATTTCAAGGTGGCCGGGACCGCGGAAGGGGTTACCGCCCTCCAGATGGACATCAAGATCACCGGCGTCACCCGCGAGATCATGCAGAAGGCGCTCGCCCAGGCGCGCGAGGGGAGGCTCCATATCCTCGGCAAGATGGCTGAAACCCTCGGTCAGCCCAAGGCGGAGATGTCCGCCTATGCGCCGCGGATCACCACCATCTGGGTCAAAACGGACAAGATCCGCGACGTCATCGGCACCGGTGGCAAGAACATCCGCGGCATCACCGAGGCGACCGGCGTGGTCATCGACATCGAGGATACCGGCAAGATCAACATCGCAAGCTCCGACCAGGCGGCGTGCGACAAGGCGATCAAGATGATCAGGGACCTGACCGCCGAGGCCGAAGAAGGAAAGCTCTACATGGGGACCGTCAAGAAGGTGATGGAATTCGGCGCCTTCGTGGAGATCTTCCCGGGAACGGACGGTCTTGTCCATATTTCAGAGCTGGATACCACGCGGGTCAAGAACGTCACCGACGTCCTCAACGAGGGGGACAAGGTCCTCGTGAAGTGCATCGGCATCGACAAACAGGGGAAAATCAAGCTTTCCCGCAAGGAAGCGTTGGGGGCTACCCTTCCGCAGGAATAAAGACAGGTAGATGTAAAGGTAAAGGTAAAGTGCACCCTGACGAGGCAGGGGCGGTGACCGCCTCTGCCTTTATTTTCTGGCGAGTGAGCTGTTTCGGGTTCCGGAAATGCTCGCTCGCCCCTTGATATTACTACATTGCCGGGTATAGTGTTTCCATGGTCAATAAAACGGTTCTCGATAACGGCGTTCGCGTCATCTCCGAAAACATTCCCCATGCCCATTCGGTCACTATCGGTATCTGGGTGGCGAGCGGGTCCCGGAACGAACGGAACGAGTTTAACGGCGTCGCGCATTTCATCGAGCATCTCCTGTTCAAGGGGACCGCGCAGCGGAGCGCCCTGGAGATAGCCCGGGAGATCGACTCCCTCGGCGGTATTCTCAATGCCTTTACCGGTCGCGAGTACGTTTGCTACTACGCCAAGGTCCTCCACAAGTTCCTTCCGAAGGCTGTGGCGCTCCTCTCAGACATCTTTCTCAATTCCCTGTTCGACCCGGAAGAGATAGAAAAAGAACGGAAGGTTATTCTCCAGGAGATCGGCCTCCTCGAGGATACCCCCGACGATCTGATCCACGACCTGTTTACCCAGAATTTCTGGCAGGGGCACCCTCTCGGCATGCCGATCATCGGCACCGAGGCGAGCGTGGGTGCCCTGAGCCGAGACTTTATCGTCGGTTATCGCGACGACGCCTACCGGGCCGAGGACATCATCATTGCCGCCGCCGGGCGGGTTGATCACGCAGAGCTCCTGACGCTGCTGAATGGCCTGTTCGATTGTGTCCCGGGTGGCAGGACCACCGGGCAGAGCAGCCGCCCAACCCCAAGGAGAAAGGTTGAGGTGGTGGAAAAGGACCTGGAACAGGTCCATCTGTGCCTCGGCACCCTTTCCATCCCCCAGTCCCATCCGAAGCGCTACGAGGCCTTCATTCTCAATGCCGTCCTCGGGGGGAGCATGAGCTCCCGGCTTTTCCAGGAGGTGCGGGAAAAACTCGGGCTTGCCTATTCCATCTATTCCTACATCGCCTCCCATTCCGATTCCGGTTCTCTTGCCGTTTACATCGGGACGAGCCGGGAACGGCTCAACGAGGTCATCGATATCGTCCTGCGGGAGCTGAAGCGGCTTCGCACCGAACCACTCAGCCAGGCCGAGTTGCTTGATGCGCAGGAGCAGCTCAAGGGAAATGTGCTCCTCTCTCTGGAGAGCAGCGACAACAGGATGACCAAGCTGGCCAAGAACGAGATCTATTTCGGCCAGTATCAGCCCCTGCGGGAGATCGTCAAGGGGATCGAGCGAGTCACCCCCCTCAGTATCCTCGACCTCGCGGAAGAGATGATCGATGACCGCTACCTCACCCTGGTCTTGATGGGGAGGCCGGAAAACACCTTCACTCTCCCTGCCGGGATCAACCTTTAGCGAGCTATCCGTGCATCATTGCAGCATCAAGGTAAAAAGGCTCCGCCCGGACAGTGTCAATCCCCTCCCAGGTTACATGACCCCGCATGCTGCCGGCATGGACCTCTATGCAGAGTTGACGCATGAGCTGGTTTTAAACCCCGGGGCTCGCGCACTTGTCCCGACCGGGATCGCCATCGAACTGCCCGAGGGGTATGAGGCCCAGGTGAGGCCCCGGAGCGGCCTCGCCCTCAAGCACGGCATTGCCCTGGTCAATTCCCCCGGGACCATCGACACCGATTACCGGGGTGAGATCGGGGTGATCCTGATCAACCATGGGACGGAGCCGTTCGTCGTTCGAAACGGGGAGCGGATCGCCCAGCTGGTGTTCGCCCCCTTTGCACGAGCCACCTTGGTGGAGGCGGTGGAGCTTGAGGGGACGAAGAGGGGGGAGGGCGGCTTCGGGCACACGGGACGGTGAGGGGAACGATGCGTTTGACTCGCCCTAACGGGCAGCTTTCGCTGTCCAATTCGCGTGACGAATTGACCGCCCTGGCCTCGTAAGTCTTCGGGATTCCTTGTGCGGCGTAGCGCTGTTCATGCCCTCAGGGTACTACGCCTCCGCATCCCTCGACAGCCTTGCCAGGACGAAAAATCCTCGTTCCTTTAGGTTTCTGATTGAATACTACTTAAACCGCAAGGAGTCTACTGCGTGAAAGATCCGCGCGTTCGACAGATGGCCGAGGTGCTGGTGAACTACTCCACCAGGGTGAAGAAGGGGGACGTGGTCCTGATCAGCGCCTCCGGGACGGAGGCGATACCTCTGGTGAAGGAGCTGTACGCGCTCTGTCTGGCGAAGGGGGCGGCGTACGTGGAGTATGAATTCAGCGTCCCGGAGATCAACCGCCACTTTTACACCTCCGCCCGGAAGGAGCAGCTCGCCTATTTCCCGCAGCACAAACTGGATTTCATGGAGAAGGTGAACGTCTACATCGGCATTTCCGCCGCCGAAAACTCCATGGTAATGGCCCAGGCGAACCAGAACGCCATGATCGCCCATTCGCGAGTGGTGCGCCCGATCATCGACCGGCGGGTAAAGCACACCCGCTGGGTGGTGACCCGCTACCCGACCCAGGGGGCCGCTCAGGAAGCGCGCATGAGCCTGGAGGAGTCTGAGGATTACCTGTTCGCCGCCTGCTGTATGGACTGGCGCGCCGAGTCCCGCAAGCAGGAAAAGCTCACGCGGCTGATGGGCCGGACCGACCGGGTCCGGATCACGGCGTCCGACACCGACCTTTCTTTCAGCATCAAGGGGATGCCGGCGATCAAGTGCGACGGCCGGATGAACATCCCCGACGGAGAGGTGTTCACCGCACCGGTGAAAGACTCGGTGGAGGGACACATCACCTACAACTGTCCGACCCTTTACCAGGGGAAGGAGTTCAACGGCATACGACTTGAGTTTGCACACGGGAAGGTTGTCAAGGCGACGGCGGCAGGAGGGATGAGCGACGCACTCAACCGGATCCTCGATACCGACGCGGGGGCCCGGTACGTCGGCGAATTCGCCATCGGGGTCAACCCGGCGATCACCGTCCCGATGCGGAACATCCTGTTCGACGAGAAGATCTCAGGCTCCATCCACTTCACCCCGGGGCAGTGCTACGACGAGTGCGACAACGGCAACCGCTCCGCAGTTCACTGGGACATGGTGAAGCTCCTCCGGGGAGACGGCGGGATTTGGTTCGACGACGAGCTCATCCAGAAAGAAGGGCGCTTCGTGCACAAAGATTTGCTTGAGTTGAACCCGCGGGGATAGCATGCTCATCCAGATCAATCCCGATAACCCGCAGCCGCGGCTGATTGCCCAAGCGGTGGAACTCCTCAAGGGAGGAGGGGTCATCGCCTATCCGACAGATACCACTTACGGGATCGGCTGCAGCATCTTCAGCAAGCGGGGAATCGAGCGGATATATCTCCTCAAGCAGCGGGAAAAGAAGAAGCCCTTCTCCTTCATCTGTGCGGACCTCTCCGAGGTGGCCAGGTATGCCCGGGTCAGCAACTACGCCTTCAAGATCCTCAAGC
>DATJLB010000345.1:0-14291 GCA_035490915.1 Geobacteraceae bacterium | reverse complement strand
TCGACCGGTTGCGGGAAGTAGCCGACGAATCGGCGGCATACGGCGAGGGCCTGCTTGTTGTTCCCCGTTTGCTGGTGCAGTTCCGCCGCAAGCATGAGAGCCCCTCTCCTCACCTCTTCATCCTTGAATTCCTTCTCGACGCGTTCATATTCATTGGCCGCGAGGGGAAGCTTCCCGTCTTCCTTGTAGACATAGGCGATCTTCCTGGTGACTTCCGGCTGCAGCTCGTGGCCCGGGAAGAGCTCCCGGAATCCAGTCAGGACAGTAGCCGCCATTTTCCAGTCCTTGAGCTGGATCAGGGCGACAGCGGCATCATACTCGGCATTCACCCGGATCTTCGATGTGGAAGCCATGTAGCCGACACGCAGGAAGTGGTCTGCAGCGGCCCAATAATCCTTTTTAGCATTGGCCTCCTCCCCCTGTTTGTAGATCGATGCGGCAAGATTGTCGATGAAGCCTCCCCGGCTCTTGTCGCCTGCGGGGAGCAGCGCCAGGACCTTCACATAGGCGGCTTCGGCCTCGCCGTAGCGCTTGAGCTCGTAACAGGAATGTCCGACAACGATCCAGGCCGACCTGAGGGTCTCCTGGTCCGCACCCGGGAAGAGCTGGATGAGCTTGCGGCCGGCAGCGAGCGCCTCCCCGTAATCCTTCATGTCGTACAGGTCATCTGCGGCCGCCCCGAGGACGATCGCCGCCTTCTCGTGTTTCGGGAAGGTCTCCGCAAATTTGAGCGAACTGCGCACGGTCTCGCGCCTTACCTTGTCCTTCTCCGCGGGACCGGCCGTTTTCAGGTGTTCCCGATAGGCATAAATCGCGGCATAGCCGGCAGCTGACGACTTTTCGTGGCGCGGATAGGTGTAGGCGGTCCTTTCGTATTCCAGCGCGGCCCTGGCGAAGGAGCGGTTTTCGAGGAGCAGGTCGGCCAGCTGGTAGTTGATCGCCGGCGATTCGGCATCCTTCGGGAAGGAAACCAGGAACTCCTCATACCAGTGCTCGGCCTCCTGGAAGTTCTCCCGCTTTTCCTTGGCATGCTCCTGATCCTGGTAAAGGGAGTGGTAGTGGTGGGCGAGGTCGGTCAGGTTGGTCTTCAGGAAACCGAGAACCTCGGGACGGCTGCCCGGCTGGAAATGTTTCCAGTATTCGGCCTTCAGCCCGTAATTCCTGGCGAACTGCTTCTTTGCATCGATCACGAGGCTGGGGAAGCCGCCGGCCATCTGGATGTCGATGACGCGCATATGAAACTGCGGTGCGACCCGGTGGAACGGGTTGCGCTTGGCGAAGGCACTGTAGGCGGCAGCGGCATCGGTGTACCGGCGTTTTTCGAAGTAGTATTCACCCAGGTTGCCGTAGACGAGGTCCTCGTAGCTCCGCTTGCCGTTGGCATCGAAGTATGCCATCACGGAGTCGGCGCCGTGAAGATAGGAGAAGCTCTGGCTGATGACCCGGAAGGTGTCGTCTACGCGCTTCCGTTCCTGATCGTCCTTGGTCTGGGCGAAATCGTATCCCGTGGCAACCTTCCGATCCAGCAGCGCAGTAAACCGATGCAGGGCATCCTCATAGAGCTCCTGCTTGTAGAAGGTCCAACCGAGCTTGTACAGGGCGAGCTCGTAGTAGGGTGACGTGACACCCCTGTCAACGAGGGTCTTGTAGGCCGCTTCCGCATCGAGGTAACGCCTGCGGACAAAGAAGAATTCGGCCCGCCGGAACCGCACCTCGTCGATGTAGCGGGAATTCGGGAAATCGCGGACCATCCGGTCCATGACCCCCATGGCATCCTCTGTCTGCCCCAGTTCCTCATAGGAGCGCGACATCTGGTACAGGACCTGGTCGTTCCCCGGATACAGCGGGTATTTGTCCAGGAGCTTCTTGTAGAGGACGATCGCCTCCCGGGCCCCTCTCCTTTCCAGCTCTTCGGCACTGGCTTCTGCAGGCCCCGCCGGTTTCCCTCCCGAGGCTGCAAGCTGCGGACTCTGGATCGCCCTTTTCTCAAAATCGGCCTGCGACTCGGTTTGCGGAGATTGCGGGGCCTTGGTCGATTGGACGGCAGCGACCTTCGGGCTCTGGGCGCGCTCCGGTCCGGACAACGCGGCCGGGGCCCGTCCGCCGTTTGTCGCCGGGGAGGTCAGGTACCCGTATTCCTTCTCGATCTTCAGGTCGGCAAGACGGCGCATCGCCGCGGGAGTGAGCGCCGATTCGGGGGTATCGTCCAGAAAGCGCTGGTAACTCTCCATGGCTTTGTCGAGCCCCCCTTCGATCCTCTCTTCCTTGATCTCGATCTTCGTGTTCCGCAGCTGGGCAATCGTCTCCCTGCTGCCGCCCGATTGACAGGCGGTGAGGATCGCCGGGATTGCAAAGACTAAAAGTAGGATTCGCTTCATTTGCCAACACCCTTTTCAGCCTGGTTGCCAACGCTCTTCTCAGTCTGGGCCTTGGAGGCACGGTCATAACTGTCGGCTATGGCAAAACGCGCGGTGACCCTGAACTGCTCCAGCCGCTCGCGGCGTTTGGTCAGTTCAGTGACGGCCATGGTTTCAAGCATGTTCCCCTGACGCGCCATCAGGATCTTCACTTTTTCCCGGGCCGACGCAATCAGACTGCGCTCCCGGCGGATCGCATCGTCGTAGCCCTGATAGCTCTGCGTGGCGGCCTGGCGGGTACGGACAAAAGCCTCATACTGTTTCTTCAACCGGTCCACCGCTCCGTTCAGATCACGCAGGTCCTTGTATGCATCCGTAAGACGCTGGTCGTATTCCGTCCTGATGTTCCAGAGGAGGACCCCCCGGAGGCGGCCGGTCCGGTCCTTGATCGCAGCGGGCGCCGTCCCGCCGTTCGCAGCCAGAGCCTGTTCCAGACGTCCGATTCTTTCCGTGGCAATCCGTTCCTCCGCCGTAGCCAGGTAATCGGGGCGCGGTGCCGTCAGCATGGCGTTCAGCCGTTTCTGGACCCGTTCCCGCTGCTCCAGACGAAGACGCATGTGCGCGTCGAGATCCCTGAATGCCCGGTCGATCCCGGGAAGGAGCGGCTCGTAGTAGGCCCGACGCTGCTTGATGATGTCCTCGAATGCATCCAGGTCCCTTTCCCACACGCCAAGCTTCTTCTGCAGCTCATTCAGGTCGAGGTAGTTCCTGAGGGACTCCTGAAAATCATGCGAAGCCATCAGCTCGAGTAGGTAGTAGGTTTCGGGCGCCTCCGGGATGCTCCGCAGCTTGACGACCCAGTCGGCGTCCTGTTTCAGCTCTTCCCGCGCCAGGGCCTGAAGGAACTTCCCTTCCCGGACGGACGTGATGGAAGCGCCGAGCTTGTCGACCTCCTTGCCGAAGGAGTCCAGGGCCCTGCCGTACAGCACTGCCGCCTTTCCATAGATGTTCAGCTTTCCGTAGGCGTACGGCACGGCGAGGAGGGCTTCCTGGACCGCGGGATCGGTGACCTCGCGCTCCGCCAGGATGCTCCAGGGAACGAGCGCCCGCTCATACAGACCCCGGGAGGCATCCGCCCACCCCGAACCCAGGAGGGCGCGATTGGAGAAAGGTCCGCTCAACCGCACCCGGTCAAGGACCAGCTTGGCATTTTCACCGGCCTTTTCATCCAGCAGCTTGTAGCCGAGGACCAGGTTCGACTTGTCCCTGATGGCCGATGCGGCCTCAGTATCGTTCGCGATCTGGCCGGTACGGTCCAGTGACCCACGCCCATCCTGCTCCTTTCCTTCCTTTATCAAGGCGATCCCCAGGTTGTAACCGGCAAATCCTTCCAGCCCCTTGACCTTTTGAAGGTCCTTGAACAGACGCGCGGCTTCGGGGAAACGGCCGTTTGCCACGAGAATCTCCCCGCGCAGAAATTCCACGTCATCCCGGATTGTCGGGGGTACGGCCCCGTGCATCCGTTCCAGGGCATGGAGGGCATCTGCCGGCTGGTTCTTCTGGAAATAGAGCCGTGCCAACCGGTAGATCGCATCGTTACGCACCGGCTCCTCGACGTTCCCCTCGATGACCGCGGTGATGGCGCGCCCGGCCCGCAGGTGCATCCGATACCCCAGCTCGAAATCCCCGACGCCGAACTGCGCCTGATCGATGTGGTAATGGAGCGTGTCGAGACCAGATTCATCAACCCTGCGGTACTGCCCCAGCTCCGTGTCGAGCCGGGAAATGGCATCGAACCACTCCCCCTGGAAGGCTTGATAGAGCGCCTCTCCGAAGTAGACGTCCCTCAGCCCCTTCGAGGTGTAGGTATCGGCTGCCAGTGAAGGCGTTGCGAACATCAGGCACGCCAGTATGAGCATCAACCTGGTCATAGACTACCAATCCTTCAGCGCGAGGGTTTTACCGTTCAGGACGACCCCGACGAGTTTCGGGCCGACATTCTTGGTGATCGTGAAGCTCTCATTCTTCTGGAAATCCGAGCCTCCCTCTGATTTACCCATGGCGGTCACCTGCAGCGAGTGCTCACCCGTTCTGACGTTCCCCACGTAGATGCGCTGTACGCCCCCTTTTTGCAAGGCTTCGAGCTCTTTGAACGTGTAGAGGTGATGAGCGACCGATGTGCCGTCCACTGCGATATCGACGGCATCGAGCCGGAACTTTTCCCCCTTGGCCACCGACACGAAAACTGCGACCTGGGTGTCGGACGGGTAGAGGAGCTTCTCTTCGAGCTGGTTCAGTTCCGCCGCGATGGAGAGGACATCCGTCTTTATTTCCTGCACCTGCTCGTCCAACCCCTTGCTCTGTTCCTTGGAGGAGTCCTGCGCATACGCGGGGAGCGTCAGGAAAAGCACCGAAATCACTGCGATCATCTTCACTCTTTTAAACATATGCGCCACCTCGATTGGTCCTGCTTCATCATGTTTGATTCGTTAACCCCGTAACCCCTTCAGGCAGTTCTCCCCCTCTTAAGCTAAGAGGGGGCCGGGGGAGTTATGTAAACTAAATCGTCCCTACAATATTTACGAACACCCCCTGATGCCGGTAGCTCAGGTCGGTCAGATCGTCGGAGAATTCGCTGAAGTTGTAGCCGGCGCCGACCTTGAAGTGGTTGCCCAAGTGGCGGTAGAGCCCCACGAGCACACCGCTGCGCCGATCGTGGGCATCCGGCAGGTCGAGCAGGCGCCCTTCGACCATTGCATCCCAGAGGTTGAGGAAATGCCAGTCGACACGCCCCACAAACAGGTGGGCACGGCTGTCGAAGTACTCGGGATTTACCCGGTCCATGCTTACCTGCCCGAGCCGGTATGCGTACTTCCCCCCCACGGTCCACCGGGGCGTCAGATCGTACATGGTATCGATCGAGAAGACGTGGCTCCGCTGAAGAACGCCGGCGGACGTAGAGGTGCCGCTGACCTGGTCCGCTGCCGGCACGTTGTAGAAAAAGGTGTACTTGGCGAGGACGTTGAGCCGGTCATTGGTGACAGGCCGGTAGGCAAAGCCCACCACCCCCTCGGTATAGCTGCCGTCGTAGAACTGCCCCTGCGAACTCGTGCTCTGGGAATAGTCGAATTTGCCGACGAGCCGCCAGTCCGGGTTCACCTGATACTTGAGGCTGTTCTTGAAGAGCCAGGTGGTACGCCGGACGGTGCTGGTGTCCGGCTGCTCCTCATTATCCTCCCGGAATTCCAGGGCGCTGGCTATCTTCAGTTTCGCGAATCCGTAACCGGCGTTCACGCCGACCGCCGTTCTGTCGATCTTGGCGCCCGTCAGGTTGTCCTGCAGGGTGCCGAATTCCACCTTGCTCCCGAGATTGAGACGATCGGTGGGCGCCAGATCCACGCCGTAGGAATGCGTGAGGCCGGTGGGGACATCGCCATGGGTATAGCGCTCTTCACCATAGACGCTGGCGCTGTCCGAGTAGCGGGTGCGGAACCCTGACGTCATGGTCCCCTTATTGGCCTGCACACCGTTGTCCGAACGCTCGTTCTCCAGGGCATACGTAAGATAGATCGTGGTCCGGTCGCTGTAGAGATACTCGGTGCCGAGCCGGCCGGCCGCCCCGAGGCTCCCGTCGGAAACCTCGCCGTTCACCTTGAAACGGTCGGTTACCCGGTACGCGCCGCCAGCGCCGACCCGGTCGTTGTCCTCGCGGTTGCCGGTGGTCTCGACCGACTTCTGGCCGAAAACGTAGCCGTTCCATCGCGCCTTGGAATCGTACGCCACCTTCCCCACCAGATCGGTGCGGTCCCCCTGTTCCTGGGTCAGGGGAACGACCGGCGAACGGTCTTCGCGGCTGTCCCGACGGCCGCCCAGACTCACCGTCCAGTGATCATCCACCTGGAAATTGGCGTTCAGCTCGTAAGCCTCCGTCTCAAGGCCATTGTCAATGCTCCGCTTGTCCCCCTTGAACCGCACCCCCAGACGGTCGGTAACGGGGATATCCGCCGTGCCGCCGATCTGCAACGTGTTCTGAGCCGCGACCTGACCGGGGGCCGAATACCCCGCTTCCAGTTCCTGGCTGTACAGGGTGATCTTGCCCCGCCAGTTCTTGTTGAAATCCTGGAGGGCGGCGCTGGCATCGACCCGGTAGGCCATGGCGGCCTTGTTGGGATCAGCGGGGTTCTGGATGGTGCTGGAACTGAAGCCGCCATCCAGGGAATTCGTGGTGAAGAGATCCGACCCCTGGCTGCGGGCGGTTTCGAGCTTGACCCAGGTGTTGGCTGATTTCCGGACGGTCACGTCCCCCCCGACCAGGCTCTCGTCACTTCCCCCGTCACTCCCCTGGTTGCCGGTCACGCCGACCTTGACATAGTCGTTGATCCAGTAATGGGCGGTGCCGCCGAACGTCATCGCAGTCAGGTCCGCGACCCCGGGGGTGAATTCGTAACGGACCACCAGGAAGACGGGGTTGCCGCCGAGCGTGTCGCTGTGCACCAGAAGGTTGTCGGCCGCCGTCGACTCGAGGGGCTGGGTCAGGAGCAATCGCCCCTGCAGGTAGTCGACATTGTAATCTTGAACCGGCGTCAGGTTCTTCACGGACATCACGATGCCCGAATCCTTGTCACGGACCTCGATGCGCACCCGTTCGGACCCTTGCAGGATGTCCTGCCGGTGCAGGAAGTACAGGGAGCCGCCGGTACCCCGAAACTCGTCGCGCCCCGCCACCGTCCCCGGTTCGGCGGCAAACCCGTCGACCATGAAGCGCTTCTCGCCGAAACTGGTGACGCCAGGGGTCTGATAGTGGAGGTTCCCGCCGTAAAGACCGCGGTCCACATGGGCCAGGTCGTTGTCGGTATAGCCGACCCTGAAATTGCCCCAGAGGCCGTAGCTTTCATCCTTTGTCACCTTGGCGTAGAACTTGCCGCTGGTCGGGGCGTCCTCCACGACCGTGCTGTCATCGCCGAAGGTAGGGAAATGGTAATCCGGGTCGATGCGCCGGAACAGCGCCTGAGGCGACTTTTCCAGGAAGTTGCTGAAGATCTCGTCCAGCGGCCCTTCACGCGTGTCGGCGCTGGCGGTCAGCCCCCAGCCGTCGCCGAACTTCCCTTTCGTGTAGAAGGCAAGCCGGCCCTCGGCGGAGAGGTCGTGGCTGTACTGCGTATTGGTGAACTGCGCTGCATTCTCCGGTGCCACCAGACTGGCGGGGCCGTCGGTCTTGTTGGCCGACAGGGTCAGGTCGGCGATCCCCACCATGAACCAGTCGTTCATCTTCAGGGCCAGATCGCGCAGGAAGAGTTCGCCGTTGCCGGACTTGTCGAGCACGGCAACCTCGACAGTATGCATCCCCTGCGGGAGGATTTCCTCGGCGATAAAACGCCCCTTGCCGTCCACCGGCTCCGGGTATCCGGCCAGCCAGACGCGGTGTTCGGACGGGATAGCGCTGCCGTAAGCCTGAACGGTCCCGCCGATCAACGGGATGTTCCTCACGGCGATGCGGCTTCCGCCGTAGCCGGCCAGCAGCTCCTTGCCCGGGTCCGCCTTGGCAACGGCCGGATCGATTCTATCGATCACCCACAACGGCTGGGGGGTGGTCTCGTCGAAGTTGCCGCTGGCATCGTACACGCGGGCCAGGTATTTGAGCTCGCGGACCGGGGCCGAGAAGGATTTGAAATCGGCCCGCCACTCAGCCATCCCTTCGCCGTTCATCGGGATGACAACCAAGGGTTTGTCGTGGACGGACGTGGCGTCGTCGAAGATCCTCACCTCCGCCTTTTTCACGAAGCTGTGGTAGTTGGTGTAGAGGCGGAAGCGGACCAGATTCTCGGCAAACTCGGTCTCCGGGATATCCTGGTAGCGGATGCTGCGCGGCCAGGCGGTCACGTTCAGCCGGGGCTCCACCCTCAGGCTGTCGTACTTGAACTCGATTCTCGCGTGATCGAGGGCCACATCGGTGCAGCGCTCCACGTCCGGAATACTCTTGTTCGGATCGTCGACCGGCTTTCCGTCCACCGAGATGCGCATGAGGTTGAGGGCGAAGGGATTGGCCGTGTTCACCTCGCGGGTCATGCGGACGATGTCCACCCCGTCGTAGTCATTGCGGGGGACGAGCTCGTCATAGACGATCTGCCCCTCGACCCGCGAGACGGCCGACTCGGTGAATCCGGTAGTGACCGGGTCCGCGGACTGAACATAGCCCCGCCCTTCGAACTCCGCCGGGTTCCCCCCCGGTCCCATCTTCTCGCTCACCGCGGCCATGGTCCGGCGGGCGCGCGCCGTGGACCAGCCGATATCGTCGCCGTAGACCGCGGCGGTGCGCCTATCTAACCGTTCGTTCGCGATATAGCCGACAAAGCGCAGCCGGACGTTCGACCTCTCCCTGATTTCGCCCATGAGCTGCCGCAACCGGTCGGTATAGCCGTCGGGGACAACCGGATTGCCGTCCTGGAACAGGATCGGAGCAATCGGCCCCGACGGCGGATTGTACACCCTGGTGGCCGTTTCGGCGCCCGCGTCCTCCGGGCAGAGCTGCGGCTCGTCGGGGAGCTCCTGGAGCGGGTCATCGTGCCAGAACTCGACCTCGACGCGCCGGTTCATGGCTCTCCCCTGGGTAGTGTCGTTGGAGGCGACCGGCTGGGACGCTCCCCTGCCGTCGCTTTCGACCGCGACATCGGACAACTTCAGGCCGTCGTGGACGGCGAGGGCAACGCGCCGGGCAACCGCCTTCGACAGCCCTGACTGGTCGCCGTAGATCCGCTCGTCGCGCCCTTCCAGCGAGGTAGTGTCGCTATAGGCGATGAACTTGACGACGACATGCTCCTTGCCGTGCAGGTTGATCAGCGCCTGCCTGATCTGTTGCAGATACTCCTCCGGTACGGTCACCATGGCCGCGTCGTAGTGCATGGGCGCAACCACGTTCTTCAGGCGGACGCGATGGGAATGGCCTTCCTGGTACCGCATCTTGCAGACCGTCTCGGTGCGGCAGACCTTGACACGGTTCACCTGCGCGGGGACGATCACTTCCTTTTCCACCATCTTTTGGCCGATCTCGTCGTACCAGACCTCGACCTCCACCCGGCGGTTCTGCGCCCGGCCGTACTCGGTGGCATTGTCGGCGACCGGCTGGGTATCCCCCTTCCCTTCATAGGAGATCGCTTCGGGTGGAAGCCCGAGGGCACGCTGGAAGTATTCGGCGACGGTCCCCGCCCGTTCCCGGGAGAGGCCGGTATTGTCGCCGTATTTCGCTTTCAGGGGGCCGATGAGCGACTGGGGGTCGGCGTGGCCGACGAAGTGAAGACGCACATTGAGGCGACCGCGCATCTTCTCGAGCACGCCCCGCAAACGCTCCACGTACTCCTGGGGAATGTCCGCCTCGCCCGTGCGGAAGCGGATGGGGGGGACAACATTCGTCACCTTGACCGTCTTCACTTCCTTTTCGGGAACCTGACGTTTCTCCGTGCGGTCCCCCTGGTCCTGCGCAAAAATGGACGGATCAAGGAGCCAGGGGGTGAAGGGCTGGTCCTTCGGCAGGTGCTGTTCGGTCGTTTCGCCGCTGGAGACCGCCTCTCTCGTCCCCGCGCCCGTTTTCACGGTCTGGGCAGACGCAGTTTCGGCGCAGGCGACGGTCGTCGCTCCGGCTAGCGAAAGAAGAAGTAAAGATGTGAGGAAAATGCAGCGTTTCACCCTTGCTCCCATCTGCATAAAGAGGCTAGTATCCGCTCGGGGTTGCCCAATGCCCGCCCCGATATCTCGTACTGAACAACCGGATAACTTTCAGCCACAATGCACAGGGAGACAGGATCGTTTTGTGACTTTACTGCAGGGGCCGAGATCTTCCCGCCCCTGATGAATCTTAGCTACAGCCCATTCGCTCTTCTCAGGAGGCGGCCAGCGCCGCTCCAGCTCTTCCCCTTCAAGGGGGGAGGTAAAGAAGGGGATGGGGTTTGTTCGCCCGGGGATTTTACCCCATCCCCACCCCGCCCACCCCTTGGGGGAGGGAGGGGTTCGTTATGGCGGAGAACCACGGCGCCAGAAGATCTCGGTTTCGATGGTGAGCGGGTATCCGCCGTCCCATTTTCCGGTGATCTCCTTCTTCAGCGCCTTGAGGCGGTCATCCACCAGTCCTCTATTCTCGACCTCCGCCAGGTACGACAACCGCAGCACCGACGGGGCCTTCCGCAATTCCTTCAGCAACAGATCGATCCTCGGCTGCCACTGCACCCGCAGCCGCGTGCTCTTCGGTTCGAATACGCCGTCGGCGACGTCCAGGGACACCACGTGGTGGATGGTTGCGCCGAAGTTATAGCGGAGCATCTTGCCGCGCGTGGCGCGCTGCACCTGCGGGTTTTCACTGGTCACGCGATAGCCGGTGGGAAGGGTGCGGTCGTCCAGCTTGAGGATAAAGTTGGAGCCGCGGTCCTGGTCCGGGACCGTCGCGCAGGTGATATGGAACCGCCCGAACTCGTCGGTGGTGGCGATGAGCCCCCGGGCGGACACGACGCGCACGCCGGGGAGCCCTTTTTCGCCATCATCGGGGTAGCCGTTGGCATTGGCATCATCGAACACCTTGCCGATGACGTCGGTGCAGTCGAAATCCGGATCGGGTGTCACGCGCACCGTCGCAGAGGCGACTCCGGAGGCAACGCTGCCGATGGCGTTATCCATCACCTGGGCGCGGTTTACGTATTCCCCCTCGGAAACCCCGGAGCCGACGATCATCAGGAACGTGATGGTATGCGTCGTGCTGCTCGTGAGCTGGGCGATGCTCCAGACAAGCTGGCGCGTGTTCATCGCCGGCTCGATCTTCTGCCCGTCGATGCGGGACGACCCTGCCACGTATTTGAAGCCGAGCGGGAAGGTGTCGACCACGCTCAGGTTCTGCAAGGTAACTCCCAGCGTGTTGTTGAGGGTGATCGTGTAGGGGACCAACTGGCTGCGCGTCACGTTGACGGCCGGCGTGGTCTTGGTGATGGCGATCGCCGTGTTGAGCGTCGGATCGATGGCAATGTGGTTGTCGTAGATCTGGCTGTATCCGGGCTGGACATTATCCAGCATGAGATGGAGGTAGTATGCGGTGCCCGTCCCCGTCGGCACCGAGGCGGCCGGCGCCAGGCTGGACGCTTGCGCTTCGCAGTAACCGGGCGTGCTCGGCACTGCATCCGCCGAACTGCCGGGGCACGTCGAGACTGAGAACGACGCCGTAGTGCTGCTGGAAGTCGGCGGAACCAGCTTCGAAAGGCCGGTCATGTAACCCGAAGTCGGCGGCGTGACCTGGATCAGATAGTCCCCGCCGGAGGGACAGGACGGATCGCTGAAGTTCAGGTCGAACTTGTAGTAGCCGCTGCTCGTCGTGACCTGCCCCTGCTGCGCCGGATCGTTGAAGCAGCTGGAGGCTACCGGCGTCTTGCTTGATGCCTGAATCATGGTCAGCATCGCGCCCGCAATTGGCGCACGTGTGATGGAGTTGTACACCACGCCGTTGGGGGTGAGCGGCAGGTCCAGATCCTGCAGAACGCCCCCTGCGCCCACGGTGATGTTCGAAATGCGCTGCATGCCGTTGGTAAAGGGAGAACTGCACCAACCGAGCATCGCCGTAGCGGCACCCGCGCCCGGCGCACGGAAGCGAAGCTCGTACTGGATCGCGGTCCCGGCGTTCGGCGTCACGCCGCTGAAATGGTAGGAGCCGTCGGCACCGGTATATACGGTGCTCAGCAGACGCCCGTTTTCGTACAGATCCACAGCCCAGTTGGCAAGCGGCGGCTCGCCGCCGTCCAGGGTGTTGTTGAAGTTCGCGTCCTGCCAGACAAAGCCGTTCAGGCTCCCGCTCCCCGGCATGCCGCCGAGGGTAACGGAGGTGCTGGCGCTCGCGGTCTGCGTGGGTGTATTCCAAACGGCCTGGGCGGTGTTGGTGACGACGCTCCCGGTCACTATGGTAGCGTTCAGCGTGACGCGGAACCGCACGACGACGGACGCGCCCGGCGCAAGGGTGCCGTAGGTGGCAGTGACCACTGGCGAGGTGAAGCTCACCCCGTTCCCGAAGCCGTTCATGGTCGCGGAACCGGCGACGTAGGCGGCCTGGGTCAGCGCCGTCAGGTCGTCCGTTATCACTACGCCCGTGGCCGGGACCTGGCCTACGTTCGTGGCCTGGATGGTGTATTCAAGCACGCTCCCCGGCAGCGCGGCACCACCGCCAACCACCACTGCAGACTTGGTGATGGCGAGCTGTTGCGCGTTCCCAACCGTGATGACGGTCGGCTGGTAGCCGTTGGTCGGGTTGCCGTCAGAATCGGTCAGGATCGTCGGCAGTTGCGTGGTCGCCACGCTTCCCTGGTTGCTGATAATGGTCCCGGTCGGAACGCCGGCATTCACCTGCACCCTGAATGTCACGACACCCGTGCCGCCTGCCGCCAGAGTCCCCCCGCTCACCGACATCCCATTGGTAAGCGGCGACACTCCAGAAGCGGGATCCGTCACCGCCGTGCCGTTCATCTGCACCGAGTTCGCCACGTACGTGGTGTTGGCAGGAACCGCGTCGGAGAGTACCACCCCCGTCGCCGGAGTCGCCCCGGAGTTGGTCACGGTGATGGTGTACTGAAGCGTGTCGCCCGGGTCGACGAGACCGTTCCCATTAACATCCCCGACAAGCTGAACGGTCTTCAGGGCGTAGACCAACGGCAGATTCCCCACGACAACCGTGGTCGGATCGTTCGGCACAGGGGTCGCGGGGTTGTCGGAGGGTTGTTCGGGGAAGGGTCCGCTCGCAGCGCCCGAACCATCCACGAATCCCTGGTTGGAGACGAGGGTGCCCGCCACGACGTTCTTGCTGATCTGGACCTTGAAGGTGACTGTGGCGACGTTGGCCGTCGTCGTCCCCGCGTTCGCGGGCATCGCACCCGCCGTCGCATTCGCGGGGGAGTTGACGAGCATCCCGTTCTGCAGCGCACTGACCCCTGCGCTCGGGTCCGCAACGGCCGCCCCGTTCAGCGTCGTGCTGCCCGCCACATAGGTCGTATTCGCCGGGACCAGATCCCGCAGCGTCACCCCCGTCGCATTCTCGGTGCCGATATTCTTCACCGTGATGGTGTAGCGCAGGGTGTCCCCCGCCATGACGGTGGCAGTGCCGGAGGTTATGTCCTGTACCGTCTTCAGGACCTGGAAGGCCGGTGCCGACGCGATGACCGTCCGGGTCGGATCGGTGGCGCCCGTAACGGACGGGTCGTCGCTTAACTGCGTCGGCAACAGGGGGGAGCCGATCTGCGCCTGGTTCAGGACGAGGGAACCACTGTTGATTACCGGCGCCAGGGTGACCTGGAACTGGATGACCAGCGTGTCCCCCGTCTGCCCCTGGGGAGCGACGCTCAGATTGCCGATGCTCACGAGCCCCGTCCCTTTGGTCCCGCCGGTCGCCGAGGTAGTCGAGGTATTCGCGCCTGCCGGAACCGTGATGAGCTTCAGGGTGCCCGGCGCGAACATGGCGGTCGCATTCAGCTTGTCGAGATCGTCGGTCAACGTGAAGTTCGACGCGCCCAGCGAGCCGACGTTCCGGATCGTGAGGGTGTACTGCAACGTGTCACCCGGTTTGGCGGTGGCGCCGGACTGACCGGTGGTCACGTTCTGGACGGTCTTGGTGAAGGTGAGTGATGGCGCCTGGGTTGTCACCGTGAAGGCGTCCTGGTTATCCAGCACGCCGGGTGTGCCGTTGGTGAGCACGCCGGTAACGGTCTGGATGTTGCCAGGTGCGGTGACAGCCGGATCGGCACTCAGCCACTGCGTGGCGCCCGCAACGTTGGTCAGTGTGATGCCGCCGGCCGTGGAGGGATCGAGCGCGGCGCTGTAAGTGACGATCAGCCGGTCCGTCGGTGGAATTGCTGCTGCGGATGACCGCATCGCGACCGTGAAGGTGCAGGCAGGCGCACCCGCAAAGCTGACGGTAAAGTC
>DATJLB010000344.1:0-8126 GCA_035490915.1 Geobacteraceae bacterium | reverse complement strand
CTATCAGCAGAGAAACCACGATGCATGGAACTATTCGGCGCATGTTGCCACCTCATGGTAGGGACCTGATTGTCGGTGCGGATGCTCCTGAAGACGTCAGTTCCGGAGCTCCGGCAGGTCCCGGTACAGCTCGAGGGCTTCCGGGTTGGCGAGGGCATCCCGGTTTCGCACCGGCTCGCCGTGGATGACCTGACGGGCCGCCAACTCCACCTTCTTCATGTTGACCGTGTAAGGGATATCGGCAACGGCGATGATCTTCGCCGGAACGTGGCGGGGCGAGACGGTTTCCCTTATCGCCCGCCTGATCCGCTCCCGCACCCTATCGTCGAGTTCCCGTCCCGACGCCATCTTCACGAAGAGGATGACCCGCTCGTCCCCCTCCCACCGCTGCCCTACTGCCAGGCTGTCGGCGATCTCGGGGAACGTCTCCACCAGACGGTACAGCTCGGCGGTCCCGATTCTGACCCCCCCAGGGTTCAGGGTTGCGTCGGAGCGGCCGTAGATGACCAACCCGCCGGTCTCGGTGAGGAGGCACCAGTCGCCGTGTCGCCAGGCATTCGGGAACGTGTCGAAGTAGGCGTGCCGGTAGCGACTCCCGTCCGGGTCGTCCCAGAACCGGATCGGCATCGAGGGGAAGGGGGCGGTGCAGACCAACTCCCCCGGTTCTCCGACGACCGGTTTCCCCGCGGCGTCGAAGACCTCGACCCGCATCCCGAGCCCCCGGCACTGGAGCTCCCCTGCGTAGACCGGACCGATCGGGTTTCCGAGGGCAAAGCAGCCGTTCAGGTCGGTCCCGCCCGATATGGAGGCGAGTTGCAGGTCGTCCTTCACCGCCCGGTAGACATAGCGGAATCCCTCTTCGGAGAGGGGGGAGCCGGTGGAGAGGATGGTGCGCAGGTGTGCCAGGTCGAACTCCGCGCCCGGCAGCGTTCCCGTCTTTTCCAGGGAGGCGAGGTACCGGGCGTTCGTGCCGAACACGCTGACGCCCGCGTCCGCCGCAAGGCGCCAGAGCGCTTCGGGATCCGGGTAGAAGGGATGGCCGTCATGGAGGACCACGGTTGCCCCGACGGCGAGGGAGCTTACCAGCCAGTTCCACATCATCCAGCCGCACGTGGTGAGGTAGATGATGGTGTCGTCCCGTTTCAGGTCGGTGTGGAGGACGAGCTCCTTCAGGTGCTGGACGAGGATGCCAGCGGCACTCTGGACCATGCACTTGGGGGGGCCGGTGGTCCCGGAGGAATACATGATGTAGAGGGGGTGCTCGGCGGGGAGCTGGGCGAAGTCGATGGTGTCGGCAGGGGTAGCGGTAAAGTCGTCATACAGTACGGCGCGGGGGATGCCGTCGAGCCGGGGATGCTCGTCCAGGAAGGGTACCACCACCACCCGCTCGATCTCGGGGATCTGCGCCACGATTCCCCGGAGCCGCTCCAGGGAGTCGAACCGCTTGCCGCCATACCGGTAGCCGTCGGCACCGAGCAGAACCTTCGGGGTGATCTGGCCGAATCGGTCCACCACCCCCCGGAGGCCGAATTCCGGCGAACAGGACGACCAGACGGCGCCGAGGCTGACTGCTGCGAGCATGGCGATCACCGTCTCGGGGATGTTCGGCATGAACCCGGCGACCCGGTCTCCGGGCGCCACCCCCGCCGCGCGGAGCGCACGTGCAAGGCGGGCCACCCTCTCGAAGAGATCCGCATAGCTTGTCCGCACGGTTTGCCTCTCCTCGTCGGCGAAGAGGAGGGCGGTCCGGTCGTCCCGGAACCGGAGGAGATTCTCGGCGAAGTTCAGCCGGGCGCCTGCAAACCACCGGGCGCCGGGCATCCTGACCGGGTCGTCCACCACCCGGTCGAAGTGGCGGGAGGCGATCACCCCGCCGAACTCCCAGATCGCCTCCCAGAAGGCGGGGATATCATCAACCGACCAGCGGTAGAGCCCGTCGTAATCGGTGAACGTCGTGCCGTGCCTGTCGTTGACGAACGCCAGAAAGCGGGTCAGGTTGGCGTTTCGTACCCGTTCCGCCGACGGCGTCCAGATCGGCTGCTTCATCTTCCCACCTCAACCGCAACCTTACCACGTACCGTGAGGTTTTCAAGGAGAGGGGATTTTGGTTTTTTTCGGTTAGCCTCTATGGTATGAATAGACCACTTTCACCAGGAGGTGTCCCATGCGCTACATCAACACCGGGCGGGTCGTCGCCGCCCAGCTCACGACGCCGGCGGAAAACCCGCTCGTGACCGACTCGAGCCGGCTGATCGACGTCTGGTTCGACGGGGCGGCGGTGCGGAAGCAGCTGTTCAAGAAGGTGTCGAAGGCCGAACAGGAGGGCTTTACCGCCGACCTCCTCCGGCGCGGCTTCGTCCAGTCCGGCACCCTCCTCATCAACCCGGCGGCCGTCCTGTTCGCCGAGATGGAGCACGAGCTTATCGGCGGGATCGTCACCATCGGCTACCAGGATAACGGCAAGCCGGTCGAGCTCAAGGTGGGGAGCAAGGCGTTTGGCGAGCTGCGCGACACCCTTGCCGGGGGAAGCGCGGGGTAGTTTCACGAAAGAGCCTGCGGAAGGGGCTTTTTTCTACCGGCTCAATCGCGGCAGAAAAAACGGCGGCAGATTTCCGGCCGATCCCGGTAGATGGCGCAGCGGCCGTGCACCAGGAATTCGCAGCCGTTTTCGATGATAAGCTTGTGGTGTCCCGTCAGGGAGAAGTGGAGGCGGGTGGCGCCGAGCTCGCTCAGCCGCTGGTACTCGTGCCACGAGAGGCCGACGCTGGGAAAGGAGCGGCAGCAGGTGCCGTCGCACTCCCGGCACCGCCCGTCGTCGTCCACCGGGCGGTCCAGCAATTCACCGTGTTTCATCGGTTTCGATCGGCTGAAGAACGACATGCCCGTGCGCCCTGCCCGAATCCCGGCGGACCCCGTTGTCCCCCGGTTTCAGGCAATGGAGCCATTCTAGCAGTTTTTCCCCGGAAACTCAACAGTGGTGCGCTGCGGCGCGGTCATATCCCTTTCTTGACGAAGGTCCCCTTTTCATACTCCTCGAAGGCGACCCGCAGCTCTTCCCGGGTGTTCATGACGATCGGGCCGTACCAGGCCACCGGTTCCCCGATCGGTTTTCCCGAGACGAGGAGGAAGCGGACGGAGCGGTCGAGGGCGGTTACCGCCACCGTGTCGCCGTCTCCGTAGTGGATGAGGGTTTCGGCGCCGCAGCGGCATTGCCGTTGGAAGTCGAAGTAGTTCTTCCCCACCACCTCATGGGCGTAGGAGTTCCGCTCGTCGTCGAAGTACCCTTCTCCCTCGACCACGTAAGCAAAGACCGTGTCCCCCCGCCTGACCGGGTGGGTGAAGACGGCGTGTGCCGGCACCGTCACGTCGAGGTATTCCGGGTCGATCACGATGTCCCGGACCGGCCCCCTGACCCCTGCCACCTCGCCGCAGATGATCCGGACCCGCACGCCGTTGGCGAGGGTTACTTCGGGGATCTGGTCGCGGGTGATCCCCCGGTAGCGGGGGTCCATCATCTTCTGGGCGGCCGGCAGGTTTGCCCAGAGCTGGAAACCCCACATCAGGCCGGCGTCGTTCCCCTTCGGCATCTCCTGGTGAATGATGCCACTCCCCGCAGTCATCCACTGGATGTCCCCCACGCCGATGGTCCCCGAGTTCCCCATGCTGTCGCCATGGTCCACCTCCCCGGCGATGACGTAGGTGATCGTCTCGATGCCGCGGTGAGGGTGCCAGGGAAATCCCGGGAGGTACTCGGCCGGGTCGGCCGAATGGAAATCGTCCAGGAGGAGGAACGGGTCGAACTGCGGCACCTCGTAGTTGCCGAAGGCGCGTTTCAGATGGACCCCCGCCCCCTCGATGGTCGGCTTGCTCTGCCACACCGTTGTGATCTTTCTCACCGTTGTCATCCGTTACCTCCTCGAAAAGCAGGGTCACGATTGCGGAGTTCCTGCTGGCAGCTCCTTCGCCATAATTCTACCGTCGCGCAGCGGCATGTCAAAGAAGCAAGTTTTCTCGCGCTGCCCGGAAGTTTCTCATAAATCTGTTATACTGATGAATAAAGTATCCTTTCCTGAAGAGGCTTCCTTAATGCCGCACAACGGTAGCACACACTATACCCGGACTTGGCACTACGTGCTCTGCCTGGTCATCTTCCTAGCAATCATCGCATCCATGCCGCCATCGAGCCGCGGAGAAGCCTTGAGGGAACAGGGACAGTCCTCCGTTGAAGCGTCCCCTCTGCTTAAGGAGGGGGTGCTCGTCTACCGGGCGGTCAACCTCTATGCGGTGCACCGCTTCCTTCTCTGGGGGGCGGTGGCCGTCCTTGCGGGGCTGGTGACGATTGTTGGGCTTCTGTTGCGCAGCATGGCGTTCCGGAGGAGGGTGGAGAACGAACTGCGCGCTGCTGCGGTCAAGTACCGGATCGTCGCCGACAACACCTACGACTGGGAATTCTGGGCGGGCCCGGACGGGACGTTTCTCTACAGCTCCCCCGCATGTCTGCGTGTCACCGGCCACGATGCCGAGGAGTTCCTTGCGGACCCCGGGCTGTTGCGGCGGATGATCCACCCGGACGACGTATCCGGTTTTCAGGACCATCGGCACGAAATGGCGCAGACCAAAACAGCAGGCGGACTGGAATTCCGGATTGTACGCCCCGACGGGTCCGTGCGCTGGATTGAGCATCTCTGCCAGCCGGTTTTCGATGACAACGGACAGTTCCTCGGGAAGCGGGGGAGTAATCGGGATATCACGGAGCGCAAGACTGCGGAGGAGGTCATCCGGGAAAGTGAAGAGCGGTACCGGACCCTGTTCGAGTGGGCGAACGACGCCATCGTCACCATCCGGGAAGGCTCCTTCGTAAAGTGCAACCGGCGGGCACTGGAAATCTTTCGCTGTTTGACCGAGGAACTGGTCGGCCGCACTCCCGACCAGGTTTCCCCCCAGCTTCAGCCTGACGGCGCTGACTCGGGACAAAAAAGCCGGGAGCTCATGGCTGCGGCGCTGGCGGGGAGTCCCCAGGTGTTCGAGTGGCAGCACCTGCGTCGCGACGGAACGCTGTTCACCGCGGAAGTGAGTCTGATCCGCATGGGATACCAGGGCGCGGTCGAACTGCAGGCGGTTATCCGCGACATCACGGAGCGGAAGGAGATGGAGCGGATGAAGGATGAAGTGCTTTCCGCCGTCAGCCACGAGATGCGTACCCCGCTCACTGCCATGCTCGGCTTTACCGAGTTCCTCCTGGAGAACGAGGTTGCTCCTGCGCAGCAGAAAGACTACCTTCGTATCGTCCATGGCGAAACGACGCGGCTCAGTGAACTGATCTGCACCTTTCTCGACCTGCAGCGGATAAAAGCCCGGCAGATGGTTTACAACCTGATGCCCCTTGCTGTGGGACCGCTTCTGAAGGCGGCTGCCGCTCTCTTTGCCGGTGCCGCCGATCATCACCGGATCACCGTCCAGTTCCCGCAGGACCTGCCGCCGGTCATCGGCAACGAGATGCGCCTGCTCCAGGTGCTCAACAACCTGCTCTCCAACGCCATCAAATATTCTCCTCTCGGTGGCGAGGTCGTCCTCGGCGCCGGGTGGGATGGGGGGGGCGTTACCATCTGGGTTCGGGACAAGGGGATAGGCATTTCGCCGGACGTGCAGGAAAAGATCTTCGAGAAGTTCTATCGGGTGGACGGCTCGGACCGTCGGTCAACCGGCGGCACCGGCCTCGGACTGGCTCTGGTCCGGGAAATCGTCACGGCCCACGGAGGACGGATCTGGGTCGAGAGCACCGTCGGGAAAGGGAGCACCTTTTTCGTCTCCCTGCCGGTTGGAGCCCCATTTGGCGGGGTGGAGGGGGCGAACATATGACACAAAAAGCGGCCTGTCGCCAGGCCGCTTTGCTTTGTCGGCAGCTCACTCGGGCTCAGACCACCGCGATGTCGAGGCTCGCTTCCCAGTAGCCGTGGAGGTTGCAGCGCTGCCGTGCCACCAGTGTCAGCTTCCCGCCCGGTGCGGCTTCCTTCGGAACCGTCACGGTGAAGGTGACCCGCGGCTTCAGGTATCCCTTCGGCTGAAGATCTGCCCTTCCCGCCGGCTCGTTGCCGAGACTGAGCTCGATATACTCGATCCAGTGGACCGGCCCCATGTCGTGGAGCTTTTCGCCGACACTCACCTCGACGGGGAACGCCTCCCCCGCCTTGACCGATTTCGGGGCAACGATCACCGGCGCGTGGCTTCTCTCCAGCGGCGTCTTGTTGGCCGGGTCCTTCGCCCGGTTGATCGCATCGAAGAGCGCCATGTCGACCTTCGTGGGAAAGTAGCGCTCGGCCGCCACGGCCGCGCCGGCGAAGCCCGCGGCAACCGAACCTGCCACCGCGCCCTTCAGAAACGTGCGTCTGTCCATGTTCTTCTTCCTTTCGGTTTCTCTGCACCGGTGTATGAAAGTCTACCGTTGCCCTCCTGCAAGTCAACCGGGAGGATGAGAGAAAAAATAAGGCATGGAAACCGGCCCGGTTTGTGGTATATATCCAGTGTTCGGGCGGCGGCCTTCACCACGAACATCCACGTGTCATTTCACCGAGCAGAGGAGGAACCGATGAAGAAGAAAGTTGGCGTTGTCCTTTCGGGGTGTGGCGTGTACGACGGGAGCGAGATTCACGAGGCGGTCCTCACCCTCCTGGCCATTGACCGGAACGGGGCGGAAGCGGTTTGCATGGCGCCCGACATGGAGTTCTCCGAGGTGAACCACCTGACCGGTGCGGCAACCGGCACCAAGCGAAACGTCCTGACGGAATCGGCCCGGATAGCCCGGGGCAAGATCAGGGATATCAAGGGGGTGCGGGCGGAGGAGTTGGATGCGGTCATTTTTCCCGGCGGGTACGGTGCGGCGAAGAACCTCTGCACGTTCGCCGAAAAGGGGGCCGAGGCTGCGATCCAGCCCGAGGTGGCCCGTCTCCTCAGGGATATGGCGGCGGTGAAAAAGCCGATCTGCGCGATCTGCATCGCCCCTGCCCTGGTGGCGGCCACGCTCGGGAAGGAGTATGCACCCAAGGTGACGATCGGCAGCGATGCCGACACCGCCGCCGCCATCGAAGCAACGGGGAGCCGGCACCTGGCCTGCCCGGTCAGGGAATTCGTGGTGGACGAGGAGCGCAAGATCGTGACCACCCCCGCCTACATGCTCGCCCAGCGCATCTCCGAGGCGGCCGAAGGGATCGACAAGGCGATAAAGGCGACCCTGGAGCTGATCTGACACGGCACTGGCCGTTGTCCGGTTAAACAGGCTTCTGCTTGCCAAAGGGAGAGACTGGTAGTATAGTGCACAAAATTAACACTGACCAAGGGAGGAGACATTCATGACCAGGAAACTCGTTGTGCTTTGTGCGGCTGCGCTGCTTACCATCGCGGCGGGGACCGCCATGGCGGCGGATAACATCAAGGGGCGGCTGGGGGTGACCGGCAAGATCGGCTTCCTCGTCCCGGCCGACAATGATATTAATGTCGGCATACCGAATGGCCGGGGGAACACCGATACCGGCTTCGTCGGCGGCGGCGGCTTGATCTACGGGATCACCGACACCATCGCCGGGGAGCTGGACATCACCCATACGAGCTTCGGGGTGAGCGGGTCTAACAACCTTTCTGATTTCGACACCACCAACATCTCCCTCGGGGTGCATTACCGCTTCCTGAACGTCCCGATCCGGCACCTGGTCCCCTACGTGGGGGGCGGGCTGGACATTCTCATCAACGGGGCCAACAACGGGTTTGACGTCGACACGGTGGTGGGTGTTCATGCGAACGGCGGGGTCGACTATTTCCTCCAGCGGCAGCTCGCCCTCACCACCGAGCTCAAGGGGGTGATCGCTCCCAATGCCGACATCCATGCCCCGAACGGTGCATTCGTGGGTAACTTCGACCCCAACAGCTTCTCGATGACCTTCGGGGTCAGGTACTTCTTCAACTGAGATGCGGGACGGAACGATGTAACGGGAGGGCGGTCTTCGGACCGCCCTTTTTTGTGTGGCGGGGAACGGGTGCTAGCGGGTGATCGTAATTTTCGGGGCGGGGAATTTTCTTCCGACGATAGTCCGGTACCGGTCGCGCATCTCCGTCATGGTTCCGTCCAGGAACTG
>DATJLB010000343.1:0-4899 GCA_035490915.1 Geobacteraceae bacterium | reverse complement strand
GTTGCCGAAATGGAGGAGATCGGCACCAAGCTCGGGAAATCGGGTAAGCGCGCCCTTTCCCCCCTGGTCCGGAGGCTCTGGCGGGAAAAGAGCGGCGACCTGATCACCAGGTACACCTATCTCCTCGACTTCTTCGACGACGAGGCGTGGATCGACCAGCTGATCCAGATCGCCATCCGGCGGCGGGACCTGGAGGACGAGGGAAAAGCGGCGCTCATGGCCGCCCTCGTGGAGTACGGTGTCGACGTCAGCCTTCCGCCGCTTGCCACCCTTCTTTCCAGTGGGGGTGCCCCGCTCCGGACGATGCTGCCACGGCTGCTCGATCAGGGGGACGAAGGGCTCGTCTGCTTCATGGAGGACTTATTCTTCTGTCCGCCGGAGACGCGGCTGGAGATGATCCGGCAGCTCCCCCTGCTTGCGGAACCCCGCGTCCTGACGATTCTGGAGGTCCTGCTCGGGGTCGACGACCCGGAAATACGGGAAGAGACCATCACGGCCCTCGGCCGGGTCAGGGACCGGAGCGCTGCGGTGCTGCTGCACGGACTGCTCGACCATCCGGACCGGACGGTCAGGGAATCGGCCGCCCGGAGCCTACGGAGGCTTTCTTTCCTCGGGATCGATACGTCCCCCCCCTCCCCTCCCCGTCCTCTGCCGCCGTTTTATGCCGCCTACGCCGGTCCCTTCGACGGCAACGGTTTCAGAACTGTATGGATCGCGCGGACAGCGCAGGATGGGAAGCTCTTAGCCCTCTATCTGCAGCTCCACGAGACGGATGGCGTGCGGGCCGTCTGGGGAAGCGGCGCGGTCACCGGCGACGAGCTCGCCGCATACCTGGCGGAAAGCTCCGGCGAGGAGGGCGTGGTTGAGGTCACGCCGGGGTACGCCCTTGCGCTCGTGCGGGACGCCGTGTTCCGGAACGGGGAGAACGGGACGCTTCTCCCCCCGGAGTTCTATGTCTGGCGACGGCTGTTCGCCGCCGAAGAGATTGCCCCGGCGCCATACTCGCCCGTCTTCAGGGGGTACGACCCGGAGGGGCTTGCCGTTTCGGCGCGGCACATCGCCGGTACCGCCTCCCTCCTCGACGACGACTATTTTGCCGGCTGGGTCTTGGCCAACGGCCGGGTCTGCGATTATGCCGAAGAGTGGATCGAGCTGGAAAAATCGGCCGGCCCCCGGCTCGGCAAGGGGCTGGAGTCGATCCTGGAGAGATTCTGCGCGGAGCTGATGGTCCCGGAGACGGACCGGATCGCCCGCAGGCTTCTCCTCACCGCCGACATGATGCAGCGGACCGGGAGGGACCGGGAGCAGGTCGAGCTCTCCCTGGCCGCGGCCATGAGCCTGGCCTCCCCCCGGTTCCGGAGCCGCCATCACCCGTTTCTGAAGCGGCTTGCCCTGGAAAGCATGGACTTGGCCCGGGAGGCGCTGGCCGAGGGGTACGACCTGCGGGATTACGACGAGGGGGACGAGCAGGAATAACGGCAGTTCTGAGTTTTTAGTTTCGAGGTGTGAGTTGTTAACCGGAAATCGACCTGTCACAACTAACGGGGATTCTATGCAGGAACATATAGGAGTCATAGGTGCCGGGAGCTGGGGGACGACCCTGGCGGACCTTCTTGCCAAAAAGGGGCATGCGGTGACGCTCTGGGCCTACGAGCCGGAGCTCGTAAACGAGATGACGGCTACCGGCGTCAACGGCCTATTCCTCCCCGGGATCCGGCTTTCATCCCGGCTTGCCTTTACCAATTCCCTCCAGGAGGCGGCAGCAGGGAAGAAGCTTCTTCTCTTCGTCGTTCCGTCTCAGGTGGTGCGGGGGGTTATTACCCAGCTTCTTCCTGCAATTTCGCCGGATGCCGTGATCGTCAGCGCCTCCAAGGGGATCGAGCTGGATACCCTGAAGACCGTCTCCCAGGTCTACGAGGAGCTTCTGCCGGAGGCGTTGTTCAGACGGTTCGCGGTCCTGTCGGGCCCGAGCTTTGCCCGGGAGGTGGCCCAGGAAATGCCAACGGCGGTAGTCGCCGCAGCTGCCGACGAAAGGGTCGCCGCGTTCGTGCAGAAGGTGTTCACCACCACCCTCTTCCGGGTCTACACCAACCCGGACATCATGGGGGTCGAGCTCGGCGGGGCGATCAAAAACGTGATCGCCTTGGCTGCCGGCATCTCGGACGGCCTTGGTTTCGGCAACAACACGAGGGCGGCACTCATCACCCGGGGGTTGGCGGAAATGACCCGTCTTGGCAGGGCGCTGGGGGCGAGCCGGGAAACCTTCGCCGGGCTGGCGGGAATGGGAGACCTGGTCCTTACCTGTACCGGCGACCTCTCCCGTAACCGCACCGTCGGCATGAAACTGGGTCAGGGGATGAGCCTTTCCGCCATCCTCGGGGAGATGCGGATGGTTGCCGAGGGGGTGAAGACCACCGAGTCCGCCCGCAACCTTGCCCGGCGGCTCGGCGTCGACATGCCGATCACCGAGAAGGTTTACAGCATCCTCTACGAGGGGAAGCCGGCCCGCGATGCGGTTGTCGAACTGATGACCAGGGACCTGAAAGCAGAAGGGGCCTAAAGAAACCGAGGGCGCACCGGGGAGTCGGCACTCCTGAAGGGAAGAAAAATTTTTCACGGCCTGCTCTTCGATGGGGCGCTGCCCCGGCAAAGAGGTAACATGAAAAAGCCTTACCTCAGCATACGCAGCAAGCTGTTTTTATCCATTCTCCTCATCCTCACCTTGTCCTACGCCACCCTTCTGTTTGCCACGGTAAAGAGCTTTGACGCCTTCCTTGCCAGGGAGGTGGGGAAAGACCTCAATACGAGCCTCAATATCGCGCAGAACCAGTACCTTTCCCGCGCCGTTCAGATGAAGTTTGCCCTCATGCAGCCCGCCATGGCGCCCCCCGTGCATAACCACATCAGGAGCAAGGACAAGCCCTGGCTGAAGAGCGCTCTCAAACGCTGGCAGACGATCCTTCCCTTTGTCGAAGTCATGGCGATCGTGGACCCGCAGAAGAGGGCGATGGTGATACTCGGCAGCGAACGACCCGGCGACGTCCTGCCGCTCTCTCATATCGTGGATCGGGCCTTCAGGGAACGGCAGCCGGTTGAGGCAACCGAGCTGGTGTCGAGCGACTTTCTCTGTCGGGTGGGGGTATTCTCCTTCTGCCGCTCTTTCCCCGAGGACCGGCAGGCGATGATGATCACGACCGTCATTCCCGTCATTACCCCTTCCGGTGAGGTCCTGGGAGCGATTGTGGCGGGGGACGTCGTCAACAAGGACCCCTACTATCCCAACCAGGCACAGAGCATCTTCGGCAGGGAGGCGGAGCTGACGATTACCCAGAAGGGGAGAAGGATCGCGAGCAGCCTGAAAAACGACGCGGATCTCCCCTCCACTCTGGCGCCGGAGATCTATGCCAGCCTGGAACGCGGGCTTCACTACGAGGGAGAGGCGAGGATCGGCGCCAAGGTGTACAAGACCGCCTTCGAGCCGATTAAGGACAGCGCGGGGAAGGTGGTCGGCTCCCTTTCGGTGGCGCTCTCCAAGGAGGACTTCAAGAAAATCCGGCGGGACAGCGAACGCAACGTCATCTTTTCCGCTTTCATCGGGATTCTTCTCTCATTCGGTATCGCCTATGCGGCGACTCGGCACGTAATGCGGCCGCTCAAGGCGCTTTCCCGCGGTGTCCGGAAGATCGAGGAAGGGGACCTGGACCAGCGGGTGACGGTGACCAGCGGGGATGAGCTGGGGCTTTTGGCCGACTCCTTCAACAGGATGGCGAGCGCCCTCGCCGAGCGCGACGGCACCATCAAGAAAAAGAACCAGGCACTCCAGGATCTGAACGAGCTTTTGGAGAAGAAGGTTACGGAACGGACCGCCGAGCTCAGGATGGAGATGGAGAGGCTTGAGACGGTGTTGACCAGCATGGCCGAAGGTATCGTCGTCACCGATCGCGACAACCGGGTAATCCTCTTCAATCCGGCCGCCCAGAAGCTTTTCGACCTGGTTCCGCACCGGATCGTCAACCAGCCGGTGGACAAGCTCCGCGACCTGGAGGGATTTTCCAGCCTTGTTGAGTATATCGGGTCGATCAGACCGGGGGGGACGTCTGATACCGTCCGCGAGGAAGAGCTGGAGGTGCACGGGAAAAAGCTGCGGGTGAACCTCTCACCTCTTCTGGACGAAGCCGATACGTTCGCCGGTGTGGTGATGTCGATCCGCGACGTCACCATGGAGGAGGAGGTGGACAGGATGAAAACCGAGTTCATTTCCACCGTCTCCCACGAACTGAAGACCCCGCTTACCTCCATGAAGGGGTCGCTGCAGTTCATCCTGGGGAAAGGGAAATGGCTCACCGACACGGAACGCGAGCTCCTTTCCGTCTGTCTGCGCAACACCGACCGATTGATCAGGCTGATCAGCGACATCCTCGATATCTCAAAGATCGAGGAGGGACGGGTCGAGTTCACCTTCAGGCCTGAGTCCATCCAGGAGCTGGCCGCCTATGCCATCGAGGAGATCAAGCCGCTTGCCACAGGACGCACCATTACGATCATCAACGAAATCGCGGACAACCTACCCACCATCTACGGCGACCACGACCGGCTGATCCAGGTGATCACCAATCTCCTTTCCAATGCGATCAAGTTCTCTCCCGAAGAGAAGATTGTCACTGTAGCTGCTGTGCGGGAGGGGAATTATGTGGCGGTATCCGTCGCCGACCACGGGAAGGTGATCGAGTGGTCCGACCGGGACAAGCTCTTCAAGAAGTTCCAGCGGCTGGAAAGTTCAGAAGGCGGCGAGCGCGGCGGTACCGGCCTCGGCTTGGCCATCTGCAAGGAGATCATCTTGGGGCACCATGGTAAAATCTATTACCAGACCGGAGCGAGGGGAGGGAACGTTTTTACCTT
>DATJLB010000342.1:0-11773 GCA_035490915.1 Geobacteraceae bacterium | reverse complement strand
GGGTCGAGATGGCGGTGGGGGCGGATGTATGATCCTGGCTCGACGGCGTTGAAGAGCCGGTGGCAGCAGAAATCGTCGGACGGATGGATGTTGTGGTTCTTCCGCAGGCGCGGGTTATTGGCCGCCTCGGCAGAGAGCTGGTCGAGTAAGTGCTGATCGATGATTTTCATGCTGACTCCAATGTTGCAGGGAGGTCATTTTTTCGCAAGGTCAAGGCGAGCAAGGGATGACGCGGAGACGTGGCAGCGCCACGTCGCACAAGGAATCTTGAAGCTCAACGCCGAGATTGCGGAAAAGTGGCTTCCCTATTCGACAAGAGCAAACTGATTCCCGTCCGGGTCCTTGACCACCGCCATCTTCCCCCAGGGGGTCTTTTCCAGCGGTTCGGCAAAAGCCACCCCCGCCTCCTCCAATCCCCGGCAGAGGGGCTCGATATCCTTCACCTGGAGGGTGATGCCGGTATGCCGACCCACCAGGGAGAGCGCCGCTTCGTGCATGGCGAGCGACACCCCGAGCGTGGTGCCGCCCCCCGGGAAGAACTCCATGATCGCTTGCGATTCCTGGACAAGCGGAAGCCGCAACTGCTCCTTGTAGAAACGTTGAGCCTTCTCGAAGTCGCGGACAAAGACCACGATGTTTTTCATCTTTTCTACCATCCGATCCTCCCTTGGTCGGTCATATTCGGTCCATTCATAGCAAACCCGTCCGCGGCTGGCAAGGATATTCTGTCCGCCACTGCAGCGCCTTGTCCCTTCGCTCTTTTTCAGGTACACTTGGGACACAAGGAGGTGTCCATGGGGTTCGTCCCGAGAAAAGTCTACGTCGCCGCGTCGTACATGGCCCCGGTCGGCCGTTACAACGGTCGGGAGCGGGAGAGCCTCTCGTTCCTGGAACTGGCGGAGAAGGCGGGGGCGGTGTTCGACGGGAGCCCGGTCCACCCCCGCGACATCGAGGCGGTAGTTGTGGGGAGCCAGAGCCCGGTCGCCTTCTCCGGGGTGGACAACACCGCCGCCAAGATCGCCGGGGTGCTCGGCATCTCCGGCGTGCGGTCGGTGCTGATCGACACCGCCTCGTCGTCCGGCGCCTCCGCCGTCGAGAATGCCTACCTGGAGGTCGCCTCGGGGCGCTCCGACCACGTGCTCGCCATCGGGATCCAGAAGATGAGCGACGCCTCCACCGCCGACGCGACGCGGATCGTCGCAGGGGTGATCGACCGGGACGAGGCGGAGTTCGGGCTCTCCATGCCCGCCTGCGGCGCCCTGGTGGCGCGGGCGCTGATGGAGCGGCTCGGTCTCTCCGAGGAGGAGTGGACCGCCTATTCGGCCCTTCTCACTCAGCGCGCCCAGCGCTTCGCCGCCGGCAATCCCGACGCCCACCTCCGTTTCGAGCTCCCGATCGAGGAATACTACCGCCAGATCGCCTCGGGGAAGAACTACCTCTACTGGTCGCCGCTCCGCTACCACGATTTCTGCCCGATGTCGGACGGGGTCGCGGCCGTGGTCCTCACCGCCAGGCCCCAGGAGGTGCTGGTGGCGGGGATCGGGAGCGCCACCGACATCCCGACCATCGCCGGCCGCAACTACTTCCATTCGTTCCCCGCCTCGGTCCGGGCGGCCGGCGAGGCGTACGGCATGGCGGGGATCAGGGAGCTCCGGCGCTTTGCCGGCAAGCTCCACGTCAACATGCACGACCCGTTCAACGGCTTCGGTCCGATCAACATGGTCGATCTCGGGGTCGTGCCGCGAAACCGGCTCCTGGACGCGCTTCTGGACGACGGACTGACCGGCGAACACGGCCTCTTTCCCACCAACCTGACCGGCGGCCTGAAGGGGCGCGGCCATCCGCTCGGGGCGACCGGGATGATCCAGGTGGTGGAGAACCACCGCCTCATCCGTGATCGCGGGTTCGCGGCCGGACTCTCCCATTCCATCGGCGGGCCGATCAACAACAACATCGTCATCCTCCTGGAGCGCGCGGAGCACTTTGCCGGTCGCATCCACGAGCCGTTCAGGCCGTGGGGGCTCCCTGTCCTCGGGAAGCTGAAGCCGAAGGAGGTGACGGTCGAGGCGCTTCTGGCGGGGGGCGCGCCGGTCGAGGGGGATTTCGTCACCGCGACGACCCGCTTCGACCACCGGAGCGGGGAGCCACTCAACACGGTGATCCTCGTCTCCTGCCGGGCGGCGGGGGAGCGCCACAGCTTCCTGTTCGGGGTGGGGGGGGAGAACCACCAGGCGATCGCGGGGCTCGTGCCGGGGGACCGGGTGAGCCTCGAACGCGCGGGGAGCGAGATCATGGTGAACCACATCCCGGTGCGGCGCTTCTACCAGCGCACCCTGGGAGGGCTGATGGAAATGGCCGGGGAGACCTGGAAGAAGTTTGCGGGCAAGCCGTGAGGGGAAATTCATTTACAAACCGGATCAAATAATTTACATTTATCCACCATTTTTCTCAAACACTGCCCTCTAACAGCGCGCCGGATTTATGCTGGATTTGGCTCGGCCGATTGAACACAACCGCAGGCGTAGCAGCCGAAGGGTGTAAACAGTGCTACGTCGAGGATTGTGCGATTGAGGATGAGACGAAAACGGCGTGAAGGCGGGTGCGCCCCCGGAGATTGACATGGAAGAGCTGAAAAACACCCCTCTCGTCGACGAACACATCCGCCTGAAGGCGCTGATGGCCCCCTTCGGCGGCTGGAACATGCCGATCCAGTACGAGGGAATCCTGGCCGAGCACCGCTGGTGCCGGGAACAGGTTGCCCTGTTCGACATCTGCCACATGGGAGAGTTCCTCTACCGGGGGGACATCGAGGCGGGGGGGCTGGAGGATGTCTTCACCTTCTCGGTCAAGAGCATCCCGGTCGGCCGCTCGCGCTACGGCTTTCTCCTGAACGAGAGGGGAGGGGTCATCGACGACCTGATCGTGTTCCGGCTCGCGGAGGACGAGGCGATGGTCGTGGTGAACGCAGCCACCATCGACAACGATTTCGCCGTCATCGGCTCCCGTCTGCGGGGGGGAGAGTTCCGGAACGTCTCGGCGGAGACCGGCAAACTCGACCTGCAGGGGCCGCTCTCCCGGCAAGTCCTGACGGAGAAATTCGGCCCGGAGATCGGCCGGATTCCCTACTTCAAGTTCATCCGGACCGAGATCCTCGGCGTTCCCGCCATCGTCAGCCGGACCGGCTACACCGGCGAGCTCGGCTACGAGATATTCCTCCCCGCCGGAAAGGTGAAGGAGCTGTGGGACCTCCTCCTTGCCGACGCGAGGGTGAAGCCGGCGGGGCTCGGTGCTCGGGACGTGCTCCGGCTCGAAGTGGGGTACTCCCTGTACGGGAGCGACATCGACGAGACCACCACCCCCCTCGAAGCGGGGCTGGACGCCTTCGTCAATTTCGACAAGGATTTCGTGGGGAAAGAAGCGCTTCTCCGGCAGAAGAAGGACGGGCTTACCCGCCTCAAGGCGGCCTTCCTGGTCGGCTCGCGGCGAAGCCCCCGCCACCACTACGAGATCTGCTTCGAAGGGGAAACGGTCGGCGCGGTGACGAGCGGGGTCTTCTCCCCGATGCTCGGTTGCGGCATCGGCATCGGATTCGTAAAGCCCGAGATGGCCGTGATCGGTGTCCCGCTGACGATCCGGCACGAGAAGGTGACCATGGATGCAACGGTGTGCGAGCTGCCGTTCTACCAGGGTGGCTCGCTGAGAAAGTAAGGAAGATAAGCATAATGGAACACGGAAAAGCGAAAAAATCGGATAACTGCGGATCAGGCACGACCGAACAGTTTTTTGGTTAATCTGTTTTTTTCGATTTGATCCGCGTCCCATTAAGATTTTGGCTTTTTTATCTGGAATCCAGAACGTTACAGCGGCAGACACTAATTCGATAACATACGGAAGGGGAAAATCATGGCCGAGACCTACTACACCAAAGAGCACGAATGGGTAAAGATCAAGGAAGGGATCGCGAGCATTGGCATCACCGAATATGCGGCCCACCAGCTGGGGGACGTCACCTTCGTGGAGCTCCCCCAGGTGGGGAAGACCGTCAAGCAGTTCGAGGTCCTCTGCGCCATCGAATCGGTCAAGGCGGCGAGCGACATCTACGCACCGGTGTCCGGTCGGGTGACCAACGTGAACGAGGCGCTGAACGACGCGCCGGAGATCGTCAACGAAAGCGCCGAGGACTCGGGGTGGATGGCGATGCTTGAGCTGGCCGATCCGACCGAGGTGAAGAACCTGATGACCCGGGAGCAGTACGACGAGCACCTGAGAGGGCTGGAATGAGCACCGCAACCTATTGTCCCAACAGCCCGGAGGAGATCCGGGAGATGCTCGCCGCCATCGGGGTGGGGAGCGTCGGGGAGCTGTTCAGCCCCATTCCAGAGGCACTCAGGGCGCAGTCTTTCGAACTCCCTCCCGGCATGTCGGAGTTCGAGCTCTTTCAGCGGATGAAGGGGCTTGCTGAGCAGAACGCCGCGGGAGTGACGAACTTCATCGGCGGCGGTTTCTACGACCACCACATCCCGGCGGTGGTGGACCACCTCGCGGGGCGCTCCGAGTTCTACACTGCCTACACCCCCTACCAGCCGGAGTGCTCCCAGGGGACCCTCCAGGCGCTGTACGAGTACCAGACCGCGATCTGTCGGCTGACCGGGATGGAGGTGAGTAACGCCTCCCTGTACGACGGCGGCACGGCCCTCGCGGAAGGGGCGATGATGGCGCTCCGGGTGACCGGCCGGAACAGGCTGGTCGTCGACAGCGGCGTCAATCCGTTCTATCGGCAAATCATCGCCACCTACCTGGCGAACCTCGGGGTGGAGATTGTCGACCTCCCCCTCCATAACGGCGTCACCAACCGCCCGGCGCTCGCCTCCGTGCTGGACGACCGGACGGCGGCGGTCATCGTGCAGAACCCCAACTTCTTCGGGAGCCTGGACGACCTCACTGACCTCGCGGACGAGGCGCACGCCAAGGGGGCGCTCCTGGTCGCCTCGGTCTACCCGGTCAGCCTCGGGCTCGTGGCGAGTCCCGCCTCGATGGGGGTCGACGTGGTGACCGGCGACGGGCAGAGCCTCGGTAACCCCCTCTCCTTCGGCGGTCCCTCCTTCGGGTTCATCGCCACGTCGAAGAAGTACATCCGCAACCTCCCGGGGCGGATCATCGGCGAAACCGTTGACCGGGAAGGGACACGTGGCTTCGTCCTGACCCTCCAGGCGCGGGAGCAGCACATCAAGCGTCACAAGGCGACCTCCAACATCTGCAGCAACCAGAGCCTCTGCGCCCTGCGCGGGCTGATCTACCTTGCAAGCCTCGGCAAGGAAGGGTTTGCCGAACTGGCCCGGCTCAACTACGACAAGGCGGAGTACGCCAAGGGACTTCTCGGTGCCATCAAGGGAGTGCGCGTGGTGAATCATGCTCCCACCTTCAACGAATTCGCCCTGGAACTGCCGAAAGCCGCCGACCAGGTGGTGGCGAGCCTTCTGCAGAAGGGGCTCGCTGCCGGGGTGCCGCTTGGCGCCTACTACCCCGGCATGGAACGCTCGCTGGTGGTGACGGTGACGGAGAAGCGGACGAAAGGGGAGATCGACCTCCTCGCAGCAAAACTGGAGGAGGCGCTATGGAGCTGATCTACGAAAAATCCGTGAGAGGGCGGCGCGGTGTGGCGCCCCCCGCTTGCGACGTCCCCCGGGCAGCGGATCTCCCGGGGAATATCCTGCGGGAGGAGAAGGCCGAGCTCCCGGAGGTGAGCGAACTCGACCTGGTGCGCCACTTCACGAACCTCTCCCGGCGCAACTTCTCGGTGGACACCAACTTCTACCCCCTGGGCTCCTGCACCATGAAGTACAACGCCAAGGTGCTTGAGAACTGTGCCCCCCTGTTCGCCCCGTATCACCCCATGACCGCGCTCCTGCCGGGGGGGGGTCCGCTTGCCCAAGGGTCGCTCGCTATGCTTCACGGGCTTTCCGGGGCACTGGCGGAGATCACCGGCATGGACGAGGTGACCTGCCAGCCGCTGGCGGGAGCCCACGGGGAGATGACCGGCATCATGCTGATCGCCGCCTACCACCGGGCGAAGGGGAACAAGAAAAAGTACGTGGTCGTTCCCGACTCCTCCCACGGCACCAACCCGGCGAGCGCCGCGATGGTCGGGTACGAGATCGTCACCGTCCCGACCGCCCCGTACGGCGACATGGACCTGGACGCCTTCCGGGCCGCGATGACCGACGAGGTGGCGGCGGTGATGATGACCTGTCCCAACACCCTGGGACTCTTTAACCCCCACATCAGGGAGATCGCCGACATTGCCCACGCGCACGACGCGCTCATGTACTACGACGGGGCCAACCTGAACGCCATCCTCGGGAAGGTCCGGCCGGGCGACGTCGGGTTCGACGTGATCCACGTCAACCTCCACAAGACCTTCGGTACCCCCCACGGCGGGGGGGGGCCGGGATCGGGCCCCGTCGGGGTGAAGAGGGAGCTGGTCCCGTTCCTCCCGATGCCCCGCGTCGTCAAGGAAGCCGACGGAAGCTTTGCCGTCGAGACGGACAACCCCCTCTCCATCGGGCGGACCGCCAACTTCTTCGGCAACTTCGGGGTGATGGTGAGGGCGTTCGCCTACATCACCATGCTCGGGCGGGAAGGGCTGATCCAGGTGAGCGAGCAGGCGGTGCTCAACGCCAACTACGTGATGAGTCGGCTGAAGCCCTACTACGACCTCCCCTACGACACCACCTGCATGCACGAATGCGTCTTTTCCGCCGGCAAACAGCTCAGGCACGGGGTGCACGCGATCGACATCGCCAAGTTCCTGATCGACAGGGGATACCACCCGCCGACCGTCTACTTCCCGCTGATCGTCAAGGAAGCGATCATGATCGAGCCGACCGAGACGGAGAGCAAGGAAACGCTCGATGCCTTCATCGACGTGATGATCGAGGTGGCGAAAACGGCCGAAAGCGACCCGGAGGCGCTCCACCAGGCCCCCCTCACCATGCCGATCTCAAGGCTGGACGAGACGAAGGCGGCGCGGGAGCAGAACGTCTGCTTGGGCTGACAGTCGAGACGTAACGACGACAAAGGCCCCATTGGCTGCGAATGCCGGTGGGGCCTTTTTATTTTTCCGGGCACTAAAACAAGCTTGACATTTACTATACGACCGGTCTAATATTTCTCACATGGAAAGGAAAGATACGCGGGCCCATATCATCCGGGTCGGCACCGACCTGATAGGGCGCCAGGGATTCGGTGCCACCGGCCTCGACGCGGTGCTGAAGGAGGCGGGGGTGCCGAAGGGGTCGTTTTACCACTACTTCGCCAGCAAGGAGGATTTCGGCCTGGCGGTGATCGACCACTTCGGCGAGCGCTTCGAGCAGCGCCTCGACACGTTCCTGGGGGACGAAGAGGTGACCCCGCTCAACCGCATCCGCAACTTCCTGGAAAGCGGGCTGGCGCGCGTCACCCAGAACCACTGCACCAGGGGGTGTCTGATCGGCAACCTGGGGCAGGAACTGGCGGACCGGAACGAGGGGTTCCGGTCGCGGATCGACGAGGTCTTCGCCTCCTGGAAGGCGCGCTTTGCCGCGTGCCTGCGGGAGGCGCAGGGCGCGGGGGAACTTGCCGCCGGGATCGATCCCGACGTGATGGCCGGCTTCATCCTCTCCGGCTGGGAAGGGGCGATCCTGCGGGCCAAGGTGACGAAATCCCCACAGCCGATGCGGGATTTCATCGAGGTCCTTTTTGCGTTGCTGCTCCGCTGAAAGGGAAAAATTTTTTCGCCATACTATAGACGACCGGTCTAATATTACGAGGCATAATGTGAAGGAGGGAGAGATGAAGCAATCGGTGGGAGCGAAGACGCTGGCCATGCCGACCCCGGTCTGGCTGGTCGGGAGCTACGACGGGGAGGGACGCCCCAACATCATGACCATCGCGTGGGGAGGGATCTGCTGCACGCAGCCCCCGTGCGTGACGGTGTCGCTGCGCCGGGCGACCTACAGCTATGCCGCCATCGAGGCGCGCAGGGCCTTTACCGTCAGCATCCCGTCGGTGGAGCAGGCGGCGGAGGCGGACTATGCGGGGATCGTCTCCGGCCGTGACGCGGACAAGTTCGCCGCCTGCGGCTGGACCCCGGTGCGGAGCGACCTGGTGGATGCGCCCTACGTGGCGGAGGCGCCCCTGGTGGTGGAGTGCCGGCTGATCCACACTCTGGAGATTGGTCTCCACACGCAGTTCGTGGGGGAGATCGTCGACGTGAAGGCGGACCCGGCCGTCGTCGGCGAGAAAGGGTACCCGGACATCACCAAGGTGCGGCCGTTTGTCTGGGACCCGGCGCACCGGCGCTATCTCGGCCTCGGCGCCCCGCTCGGCACGGCGTGGGTAATGGGGAAAAAGATCGAAGCGGAGGGAGCGAAATGAAGATTGTCTGCCTGCTCGGAAGCCCCCGCCCGGGGGGGAACAGCGCAACCATCGCCCGCCACTTCCTGAAGACCGCCGAGGGGCTCGGGGCGCAAACGAGCACCTTCGAGCTGAACCGCCTCACCTACCGGGGGTGCCAGGGGTGTTATGCCTGCAAGACGCGAACGGATCGGTGCGTGGTGCAGGACGACCTGACCGGGGTGCTGGAGGCGGTGAGCGGGGCCGACCTGCTCCTCCTTGCCACTCCCGTCTACTATGGGGATGTCACCGGTCAGCTCAAGAGTTTCATCGACCGCACCTTCTCCTTCCTCAAGCCTGACTTTCACACCAATCCTGAACCGGCGCGGCTTGAGCCCGGCAAGACGCTGGTCTTCGTCATCACCCAGGGGAACCAGGACGAAGCCAAGTTCGCCGATGTTTTCCCCCGTTACGATGCGTTCCTGAAATGGTTTGGCTTTGCAGAGAGCCACCTGATCCGCGCCTGCGGTGTTTCGCAGCTCACCACAGCCGAGGTGCTCGCGCCGTGGCTGCGGCAGGCGGAGGAGACGGCCCATCAGGTCATGGCCTGAGGCTCGACCTGAAAATCACTTAGGAGGAGACGACATGGAAGAGCTGGTGCGCGGGGAGATCCGCCGGTTCATGGCCGAGAGCCCGGAGAACCGCTTTCCGGAAAGCGACGTTTGCTACTTCGACGAGCCGCTGGTGGGGTTCGCCGCCGCCACAGATCCGCTGTTCACCGACTACAAGCGGATCATCGGCAGCTTCCACCTGACGCCGGTGGAGGTGATGGCGGGGACCCTCGGCGCGGACTCCGTGCCGGCCACGGTCATCTGCTGGGTCCTCCCGATCACGCGGTCGACGCGGGAGAGCAACCGGCGGGAGTGTCGTTTCCCGTCCCGTGAGTGGGCCTTTACTCGCAGCTGCGGGGAGCAGCTGAACGCTGCCCTGCGCCGACACCTGGTCGCCTGGCTTACCGAACGCGGCCACCGGGCGGTGGCGCCCCAGCTCTCCCCGGTCTGGCAGGAATATGCCGATAGCCCCGTGGGGGTCGCGTCCGCCTGGTCGGAGCGGCATGCCGCCTACGCCGCCGGCCTCGGCACCTTCAGCCTGAACGACGCCCTCATAACCCCGCGGGGGATCGCCCACCGCCTCGGGAGCGTGATCACGGACCTCCCGCTCGCGCCGAACGAGCGCCCCTATCCGGACCGCCGGCACAACTGTCTCTTCTTCAGGGATGGGAGCTGCGGCCTCTGCATCGGTCGCTGCCCGGTGGGCGCCCTTTCCCGGGAGGGGCACGACAAGGCCAGGTGCCGGGCCTACGTCTATGAGGAGCTCCCCAGGGCGGTCGGCGAGGCTTACGGCGTCCCCGCCGTCGGCTGCGGCCTTTGCCAGACAGCCGTGCCATGCGAGGGGGCGATTCCTCCCTAAGCTTTTTCTGCGGCGAGGTCGTTCCGTATCCGCTTCGCCAGCTCCTCCACGAGCCTTTCCCGGTTCCCCGGGGTGACCTCCACCAGCTCGCACTCCTCCCGCTCCTTCACCGCTGCGATCAGCCCCGCACCCTGGCGCGCGACCGTGGCGACCACCGTCTTTCCCGAATCGAGCAGCTCCCGGACGAGCTCCCGGAACCGGGAGGAGAGGCATTCCATCCGGCCGATCTCGTCGATCAGGATGAGCCGGGAGGGTGAGGCGGCGAGCGCGAGCGCTCCCAGGAACGCCTCGAAACCTGCCACGTCCACGCCGTAACGCCCCACCCGGTACGCTCCCCGGAACGCCACGTGGGCAAGGACCCCTTCCCGGCCGTCCAGGCCCGTCAGCCGAAACCCCCGCCGCTCACCTTCCTCCCGGATCTCTTCGGTGTAAAAACCCGCGGGTTTGAGGTCTGTGAGCTCCCGGGCGAGCCGGACCAGCAGGGTGGTCTTGCCGCTCCCCGGCCGACCGGTGATCAGGAGGTGGCGCTTTCCTGCCCCGGTGAGCCGGACGTCGTCCCGCCGCCGCATCCCGCATGCTGCCGGTTCGAAGCGGGCGGCGATCTCAGCGAGACTTTCCCCCGTTTCAGGGTGGTGGTAGTCCGGAGCGATCTCCGCCAGGGGAATGGCGACGAAAGGGCGCTCACACACCTCCGGGTCGGGGATGCGGCGCCGGCCGAGGTCGAGCCGATCCTGGTCGAACAGCATGATGTCGATGTCGATGGTGCGGGGGGCGTTCCGGTCAGCAGCGCGGACCCTGCCGAGGCGCGCCTCGACGGCGGCGATGGCGCCTTCCTTCAACTCGAGGGCGGAAAGGGGAGTCTCAAGCCAGAGGGAGGCGTTCAGGAAGTCGGGCGTTCCGGGGGCGCCTTCGGCGGGGCTTTCCCAGACGGAGGAAAGACGTACGACCCGGCCGTAGCGGGCGAGCTCCCGTACCGCCGCCGGCAGGTTCCGCTCCGGTTCGATGTTGGAGCCAAGGGAGAGGAGGGCCTGGTGGAGCGGGCGTCCTAAGGCATCTTCAGGCATCCTCCTGCCCCCGTTCGATGACGACCGCGACCGAGCGGGCGAAGCGAAGCGCTGCCGGCTTTGCCACAGAGACCCGCACCCGTTCCACCCCCTGCTCAGCCAGGCAGACGGCGGAGACCTCAGCCGCGAGCCGTTCCAGGAGCCGGAAGGAGGACCCTTCCACGGCAGCGATCACGTTCTTCGTGAGGGTTCGGTAGTTCACCGGGGCGTCGGTGATGTCGTCGCTTTTACCAGAAAGGCGGGTGTCCACGAAGAGGGTGAGGTTCACCAGCACATCCTGGCGGTCGTGCCGCTCGTTGCCGTTGAGCCCGATGATGGTGCGGACCAGGAGATCCTCGATCCGGATTTCGTCTGACGCCATTGCTCCTCCAGGACATAACTCCCCCGGCCCCCTCTTAACTTAAGAGGGGGGGAATGCATTCTCCTCCCCTTAGGTTAAGGGGACCCAAGGGGCCTAAAGAGGCTGGGAGGGGTTACGATAGCCATATATCACAAATGTTCGCCGCCATCGACGAACAGGACCTGGCCGGTGACGAATTCCGCCCGGAGGAGGTAGAGGAGCGCCTCGGCCACATCGGCCGGCTCACCGTGCCGCTTCAGGGGAATTTGCTCGGCGAGCCGTGCGAGGTACGCCTCGCCTTCCCCCGGCGGGGGGAGGATCGCTCCGGGGGCGACGGCGTTCACCCGGATGCGCGGAGCGAGCGCCAGGGCAAGGCTCGTGGTCATGGCGACGACCCCCGCCTTTGTGATGGTGTAAGGGATGTGGTCCGGACCGGGGCGGACGGCGCGCCAGTCGGCGATGTTGACGATCGCCCCGCTCCCTTCACGCCCAACGTGGCGGGCAAAGGCCCGGACGAGGAAAAAGG
>DATJLB010000341.1:0-17216 GCA_035490915.1 Geobacteraceae bacterium | reverse complement strand
ACCTCCTTTTCTCTGGGATATGGTGCCACCTCAGGCTAGTGATACAAACGATGGGTATGCTTTTTTCGATCTGTATTACCGATAGCTCAAGTCTAGCGGCAAAACGGACCGTGTCAAGAAACGCCCTTGCATCCCGCTCCATTTGCTGGTAATTTCTCAGCACACCACAAAAGGAGGCGTCACACCGGATGAGCAACGAAGGGAACAAGGTCATCTACTCCATGATCGGAGTGAACAAATTTCACGACAAGAAGCAGGTCCTGAAGGACATCTACCTCTCCTATTTCTACGGCGCCAAGATCGGCGTCCTCGGCCTGAACGGCTCCGGCAAGAGTACGCTCCTGCGCATCCTGGCGGGGGTGGACAAGGATTTCATCGGGCAGACCATCCTCTCCCCCGGCTACACCGTCGGTTTCCTTGAGCAGGAACCGTTGGTGGACGATGCGCGGACCGTGCGCGAGATCGTGGAGGAGGGGGTACAGGAGACGGTCGATCTCCTCGCCGAGTTCAACGATATCACCGCCAAATTCGCCGACCCGGACGCCGACTTCGACAAACTGGTCGAACGGCAGGCGGCGGTCCAGGAAAAACTCGACCACCTCGACGCCTGGGACCTCGACTCGCGGCTGGAGATGGCGATGGACGCGCTGCGCTGCCCTCCCGGCGACACGAAGGTAGCGGTCCTCTCAGGTGGCGAAAGGAGGAGGGTCGCCCTCTGCCGGCTCCTGCTGCAGAAGCCCGACATCCTCCTCCTCGACGAACCGACCAACCACCTGGACGCCGAATCGGTCGCCTGGCTGGAGCACCACCTCCAGCGCTACCCCGGGACGGTGATCGCGGTCACCCACGATCGGTACTTCCTCGACAATGTGGCGGGGTGGATCCTGGAGCTCGACCGGGGGCAGGGGATACCGTGGCAGGGGAACTACTCGTCCTGGCTGGAACAGAAGCAGCAGCGGCTCAAGCAGGAGGAGAAGGCCGAGACGGAGCGGCAGAAGACCCTGCAGCGCGAGCTGGAGTGGATCAGGATGTCCCCGAAGGGGCGCCACGCCAAGGGGAAGGCGCGTATCACCTCCTACGAGCAGCTCCTCGCCCAGGAGGGCGAGAAGAGCGCCAAGGAGCTGGAGATCTACATCCCCCCCGGACCGAGGCTCGGGGGCGTGGTCATCGAGGCGGAGAACGTAGCCAAGGCGTACGGCGACAACATCCTCGTGGAGGGGATGTCGTTCCGGCTCCCCCCGGGCGGGATCGTCGGGATCATCGGACCGAACGGCGCCGGCAAGACCACCCTGTTCCGGATGATCACCGGTCAGGAACTCCCCGACTCCGGGACCATCCGGGTGGGGGAGACGGTGAAGCTTGCCTGCGTGGACCAGAGCCGCGCCTCCCTCGACCCGGAAAAGAGCATCTGGGAGGTGATCTCCGACGGCCAGGAGATCCTCCAGCTCGGCAAACAGACGGTCAACTCCCGCGCCTATGTAGCCCGTTTCAACTTTTCCGGCGCTGACCAGCAGAAGAAGGTGGGGGTCCTCTCCGGCGGGGAGCGGAACCGGGTCCACCTGGCGCGGATGCTGAAGGAAGGGGGGAATGTTCTCCTTCTCGACGAGCCGACCAACGACCTGGACGTGAACACCATGCGCGCCCTGGAGGAGGCGCTGGAGAACTTTGCCGGCTGCGCCGTGGTGATCAGCCACGACCGGTGGTTCCTCGACCGGATTGCGACCCACATCCTGGCGTTCGAAGGGGAGAGCACCGTCGTCTGGTTCGAGGGGAACTACTCCGACTACGAGGCGGACCGGAAGGCCCGGCTCGGGAGCGCGGCGGATCAGCCGCACCGGATCAAGTACCGGCATCTGACCCGTGTGTAGGAACGTTAAAATTTTATTCGGATATTCACCTTGACAGGCGACCGGTTCGCCGGGATAATTGCCTCACATTCACAGCAGGCCGATAGCCGATACTACTAAACCATCTGCGAGGATGGGGCGGAAAGCCTCAGGATCTTACGTCCGTAAGACAGCCGGGTTGCCGAAATATCGCCGATATTTCGCACCCGGCTTTTTTTTGTTCAGCCGGGGCAAAAAGGAGGAAGCGATCATGATGGGAAAGATGGCAGGGAGATTGCGCGTGTCGATGCTGCTCCTCGGCGCAGTCGGGGCGTTTATGCAGTTGCAGGGGTGCGGCGGCGGGGGCACATCCGCGTCCCCGACCATGCTCCAGGTAGGGATCACCAACGGTTCGACCGCGTCAGTCGCGGCTGCGGCTGCGGCGGCCGTCAGTCCTGTCGCCGCGGCAAGTCAGAAACTCTCTTCTCCCGCAACGTACTCGAGCATCGTCCTCAGCATCAAGGGGATCCAGTTGGTGCCGACCGGTCAGGACCCGCAGACCCCTGCGGAGAGCGCCGGCCTCCCCGTCGTCCCGCTCGCGAATTCTCCCATGAGCGTCGACATCGCAAACCTTACCTACCTGCAGCAGCTCCTCGGCCAGGCCGTCATCCCTCCCGGCACGTACAACCAGGTGCGCCTTATCCTGTCCGACAACGTCTCGGGGCAGGACCCGGTCAACTACGTGATCCTGACCGGTTCGAACACCAAGCTCCCTCTGACGACGCCGAGCGGACAGCAGTCGGGGGTGAAGGTTCTCGGCAAGTTCGAGGTCACGACCGGCGTGATCAACGCCATCGTCCTGGCGTTCGACCCCGCCACGGCCATCGTCACCACGGGGAACGGTTCATACATTCTGAAGCCGACCGGGATCAGGATCGATCAGGTGGCGAGCCTCCTGAGCAACTTCGGCTCGATCACCGGCACGATCCATACGCCCATTTTCAACCCGCATTCGAGCGCCACCTTCCGGCCGTGGTCGTCCGCGTCCGTTTCGGTGGTACCCCGCGACCCTGCCGCTCCCGCCATCGCCGCAGGCATCGTCTTCAGCACCTTCAGCAGCCCGAGCGTCTGGAAGTCGTCCTTTACCATCAACGTGCCTCCCAACAACACCCTGCCGCTGATGCCGTCCCACAGCTACAAGGTGTTCGTCCAGGCCTATCGGGACACCGGGTCCCTGATCCCGGCATTCCAGCTCTTCTCGTCGCCTCCCATCGTCGTCCCTGCCGCGGGAACCGTCGTTCCCGTCACGAACGACGGGATCGTCTGGTTAAGGGAATAGGCATTGCGCATCCTGACAAAAAAAGACCTGCCGGCCGGCAGGTCTTTTTTTGTCGATCATCTGAAAAGGGGATATAAACGCGGAGGACGCAGAAAACCGCAGAGGGCGGACCTCTGCGACCCCTGCGGTTCAAAAGCCGTATCAGTCGTACGTCTTCTTCAGCAGGTAGCAGCCGATACCCGCGAGGAGCGCAAGCCCGACTGCCGCTCCGCCGGCGAGCTTTCGCTTTCGCAGCGCCTCGTCGATCACGCCGAGCGAACCGTTCAGCCTGGCCACCTCTCCCCTGATCCGGGCCGATTCCGCCACGATCCTCGCGGTATCCACGTCGTGGAACAGGCGGTGGTACCGGTTGCGGGTCGAGTACAGCCCCTTCTCGTAGGCATCGGTTTCGATCCCCAGCTTCCGGAACCCATGGATCTTCCGGTCGGCCGCGACGATCATCCCTTCGGTCTCCTGCATGGCCGCCTTGATCCTGGCCGCCCGGTCGTAGCTGTGGCAGCGGCTGCAGCTTTTTTCGTTGATCAGTTCCAGTTCCGCCTTCTTGACCTCATGGCTGCCGTGGCAGGTGACGCAGGTCGGTCCCCCTTTTCCGAGCGCCCGGCCGTGGGCGCTCTGGAGGTAGTCTTCCTTGATCCCGACGTGGCAGCGGCCGCAGAAGGAGGGAATCTGCACCTCCTGTGGTGCGCCCAGGAAGCCGTGGGCCGGATTCATGGCATTGGCGGCGTCCTTCGGGTCGCCGCCGTGGCAATCGCTGCAGGAAATGCCGTTGGCGGCATGGATGCTTTCCCGCCACGGCTTGACCGGGATGGCACCGCGCCCCGACTGTGCCGCGTGGCACTGGACGCAGACGCTCTCCCCCTGGGCGCCGGCCAACGGAGGCAACGTCAGAAAGGGGAGGGTGAGGATGAAAAGGAACGGCGCCACCGTGCCGGTGTTCGCGCGGAGTCTGTGCGGAGTTTTCATGAGTAGTGCCCCCAGATCATCAATGCAAGGTAGAGCGCGATGCCGCCGATGGCGCAGAGCATAAACAGCGGCCTCTTCAGGGGGTGCCGCTCCTTCCCCCGGTCGAGGAACGGCAGGACGGCGAGGAAGGTCATGGCCACCCCCTGCACCATCAGGCCGATGAACTCGTTCGGGAAGAGCTTGAGGGTCTGGTAGTTGGCGAGGAAGTACCACTCCGGCTTTATGTGGGCCGGAGTCTGGAAGGGATTGGCCGGCGAAAAGGCGTCGAACGGGAAAAAGATGGAGGGGGCGAAAAAGACGACGGCGAAGAAGAACGCCAGGTAGACGAAAATGGAGGTCATGTCCTGCAGAAGGTAGTTCGGGAAAAAGGGGATGCCACCGGGGTGGTCCTCGTAGCGGAACCGGTCCCCCTCCCAGCGGTTCGCACTGTTCTCCTGGCCGAAGGGGGGGGAGGAGACGCCGATCCGCTCCAGGAGGAAGAGGTGGATGGCGACGACCGAGGCGATCAGGAGCGGGAGGAGGGCGACGTGGAGGGCGAAGAACCGGCCGAGGGTTGGGGGACCGACCAGCTTCCCGCCGCGCAGGAACTCCGTCAGGTACCCCCCGACGTAGGGGATTGCGCCGACGCTGTTGGTGGCGACCGTGGTGGCCCAGAAGGAGAGCTGGCTCCAGGGGAGGAGGTAGCCGGTCAGCGATATCCCGAGCACCAGGTTGAACAGGATGAAGCCGGAGAGCCAGTTCAGCTCCCGCGGGGACTTGTAGCTCCCCATGAACAGGACCGAGAACATGTGGAACAGGAGGATCAGCACCATCATGTTGGACCCGACCGCATGACAGAGCCGGATCAGCCAGCCGAACGGGACCTCGTTCATGATGGCGGTCACGCTCTTGAACGCCTTGTCCGCGTCGGGGACGTAGTAGACCATGAGGAGGATGCCGGTCACGACCTGGAGGGCGAAGATGGCGAGGAGGATGCTCCCCATGGAGTACCAGACGTTGATGGTGCGCGGCAGGAGGTAGCTGGTGAGCTCCTTCTCCGCCAGCTCGCGTACGCCTATCCTGACCTCGAGCCAGTCGAACAGTTTCTTGAAGAGTGGCATGTGTCCTCCAGCAGGTGAAAAGGTGTTTACGTACGATGGGTCAGCCGACGAGGATGGACCCGCCGTTCAGGACAAAGGGGATCTTCTCCAGCGGCTTCGGCGGCGGCCCGGACACGACGGCGCCATCGGCGGTATAGAGTCCGCCGTGGCACGGGCAGAGGAACTGTTCATTTTCCTTTTGCCACTGCACGATACAACCGAGGTGGGTGCAGACCGCCGACAGGGCAACGATGTCCCCACCCTTTTTTCTGATCAGCACCGCAGTGCTGCCGTCGAACTCGAAGAACTTTGCGCCCCCTTCCGGGACCTCTGCCGACGGGATGGCCACCTTTTTCCTGGCGGCTTCCCCCTGGCGCGGCGCCAGGTAGCGGATCAGGGGGTAGGTCGTGAGGCAGGCTGCGGCCGCGCCGATCCCGCCGAGGCAGACTGCCAGAAATGTTCTCCTGCTGCGTGTCTCCATGGAATCTCCTCAAAATGGCTGAGCCGTTTCGTCAAATCCCCTTCCTGCGCGGCGACAGCGGTGATCGTTCCTCTCCTGCCGCTACCCGCCGGTTTCGAACCGGTGTCTGATATCAAATAACACGTGGGCCGACAAAGTCAAGGCTTTCATGGCGCACGGGCACTTTTTGCTTGCGTTGGCCGGTAAATTTAATTAGTCTTTAAGGCTGTGCAACAACTATGTACGGGAGGGTACCGATGCCTTACAGCGAACCGGGCAAGACCAAATTCCAGATCGATCTCAGGAGGCACCTGAGGGGCCAGGATATCAGCGACAACCTCGTCCACCTGATCTGCGAGATAGCCGAAGCGAGCAAGTACGTGATCAATGCCGTGCGTACCGGCGACCTCGGGGTGGCGGGGACCTCGAACCTCTACGGCGAGGAGCAGCTCGCCCTCGACGTTCTGTCCGACCGGATCATGCGCAAGCGGCTGGTCAAGTCGGGGGTGGTTTGCAACATCGCCTCGGAGGAGATGGACGAGATCTACCAGGTGACCTCCGACTCCGACGGCCTCTACTCGGTTGCTTACGACCCGCTGGACGGCTCGTCGCTGGTCGACGTCAACCTGGCGGTCGGGACCATCGTCTCGATCTTTGCCGGCTGCGACCTCCTCCAGGAAGGGCGCAAGCAGGTCGCCGCCATGTTCATCCTGTACGGGCCGCGGGTTTCCCTCGTCTATTCGGTCGGGAACGGCGTCCACGAGTTCACCATGAACCACCTTATGGAGTTCACCCTGACCCGCGAGAACGTGAAGATGCAGCCTTCGGGGAACATTTACTCCCCCGGCGGCCTGCGCAACAAATACTGCGAGGGGGACGAGAAGTTCATCCGCTACCTGGAGGCAAAGGGGTCGAAGCTCCGTTACTCCGGCGGGTTCGTTCCCGACATCAACCAGGTGCTGATGAAGGGGAAGGGGATCTTCATGTACCCCGCCCTGAACGGCTCCCCGAACGGGAAGCTCCGCCTCCTCTTCGAACTGAACCCGATGGCGTACCTCATCGAGCAGGCCGGGGGCGCCGCCACCAACGGCACGATGCCGATTCTCGACATCAAGCCGGAAAGCCTCGACCAGCGCGCCCCGATCTACATCGGTTGCACCGAGGACGTCGACAAGGCAATGGAGTACCTGAAGGGGTAGCTCCGGAAAGTCTGGGGATTCCATGGAACAGAACGAACAGAAGCCGCGCCGGCTCTGCAGCGAAATCCAGCTCTTCGACCTGTGCGACCGGGATGTGTGCGCTCACAAGGACGGCCGGTACTGCACCAAGGGGGACATCCTCGCCAGGTTCGAGGCGGTCCTGGACAAGGACGAAGAGCGGTCGCCGGAACAGTTCATGGCCGAAGAACTGGACGAGCTGGAAGGGGCGGACGACCTCGGGTACGACGATGCGTACGGCGTCGACGAATACGGCGAGGAAGAGGACGAGGAGTAGGAAGCCGGGCGCTCCCGGCAGGTGCCGAACAATCGATCATTCACACGTCAGAATGGCCACTCTTCGAGTGGCCATTTTTTTTCGATTCCGGGAGTGAGACGGGAAACGCCTTCCACAAACGACGGCTCTTGTGCTATAGATAATTTTCATGAGCTGTGCCATCATCGACGCGAGGGAAAACATGGAGCGCCCTCTTGCCGTGCCGCTGTTTGCCGCAATACTGGGCCTTTCCCTGGCCGGCATCTTCTCGTATTTCGTCCCTGTGGACATCCTGCCGCCGCTCCTGGCCGTGACCTTCCTGTCGATCTTCGTGAGGCGCGGCTACCCGTTCATCGTCGCCCTTGCCCTCCTGATGTTCGCCTGCGGCAACCTGTCGCTCCGGCCGTTCGTTGCCCCCGACTTCACACCGAACCACCTCGTCAGGCTCTGCCGGGACGAGCCCCTCATCGTGGAAGGGGTCATCGACAGCCGCCCCGAGGCGACCGAGCGGGGGAGCAGGATCTACCTCCAGGCCGAGCAGGTGTTCGCGGAGAACACTCGGGCCTCCGTCACGGGGCGGCTCCTCCTCTACGTCGGGGAAGGGAGGGCCCCCTTTCTGACCGGCGACCGGGTCCGCTTTGCGACGCGCCTCCAGCGGCCGAGAAATTACGGCCTGCCGGGGGAATTCGACTACACGGCCTACCTCGCCTGCCGCTCCGTCTACGTGACCGGATTCGCCAGGCGCGCCGCCGACGTGATCCTGATCCGGCAGGGGGTGGCGTACCCGTTCCAGCGCCGGATCGACGCCATGGCTGCCCGGCTCGGCGCCTTCATCGACGCGAGCGTCCCTTCCACTGAAGGGGCGATCCTCCGGGCCCTTCTCCTCGGCGACATGGGGTACGTCTCCCGGGCAACCAAGGACGCCTACAGCCGGACCGGCGTCAACCACATCCTCTCCATCTCCGGCTTCCACGTCGGCGTCATCGCCCTGTTCGTCTTTCAGCTCCTGGTCTGGACGGCCCGCAGATCGGAGCTGATCCTCCTCCACCTCAACCTGCGGCGGTTCGCGCTGCTGCTGACGCTTCCGGTGCTCGTCTTCTACCTCTTCCTCTCCGGCGCTGCGCCGGCGACCGTCCGCTCGGTGATCATGATCGGTTTCTACGTCCTGGCGCTCGGGCTCGAGCGGGAGGTGGACCCGATCAACTCCTTGCTTCTCGCCGCCGCCTGCATCCTGCTCCTCTCGCCCCCGGCCCTGTTCGACGTCTCGTTCCAGCTCTCCTTTCTCGCGCTCTGGGGGATAATAGTCCTCACCCCACTGTTCATGGTTCCCTTCGGGAGGGTCACGGGAAGGATTCCCCGCAAGCTCCTTCTGTTCCTGATGGCGTCCGCGGCGGCCACCGTCGCAACTGCACTGCCGGTCGCCTACTACTTCCACCGCGTGTCGGCCACAGGCCTCATCAGCAACTTCTTCGTCGTTCCGCTGATGGGGTACGGGGCGGTGGTCCTCGGCTTTTCCGCGCTCCCCCTGGCCGCCGGCGTGCCGCTGCTCGCCCGATATCTGCTGGCGGCGGCGGCTTTTCTCGTCCGGCTCTCGAACGCAATCATCGTGCTCCTCGCCCGGATTCCGACACTCCCGGTCTTCGCCCCCTCGCGGCGCGATCTCTTTCTCGGGTACCTCCTGCTCGCGGCCGTCACCTTCGTCGGCGGGCGGCGCCGGCGCATGGTATCCTGCGGCCTCCTCGCCTGCGCCTGGGGAGGGATGCTCCTCCTGTCGCACGACCCGGACAGGGGGAAGCTTTCGGTCGTCATGCTGAGCGTCGGCCAGGGGGAGTCGACCCTGATCACCTTTCCCGACGGGAGGCGGATGCTGGTGGACGGCGGTGGAAACGCCCGGGAAGGGGGGGCGGACGTGGGTGAGCGGCTCGTGGCGCCCGCCCTCTGGCGCCTCGGGGTGCGGCGGATCGACGTCATGGTGCTGACTCATCCCCACCCCGACCATCTGCAGGGGTTGAAGTACGTGGCCGCCACCTTTCCTGTGGGGGAATTCTGGGAGGCGCCCACGCCGGCAGGGATCGCGGAGCACGACGAGCTGCACCGGATCCTGTTCGAGCGGCAGGTCCCGGTCCGCCTCGTCACCGCCGCCTCGCCCGCCACGGTCATCGGCGGAGTGCGGCTCGAGCCGCTCGCCCCGGAGCCGTCGCCGCCGGAGGCGCTGTCCGATGACGACGACCTGAACGACCGCTCCCTCGTGTTCCGCCTGGTGTGCGGGAGGTTCCGGATGCTCTTCACCGGCGACATCGGGGCGGACGCCGAGAAGCGGCTGGCGCTGTGCCCCGAAAGGGTCGCCTGCACCCTCCTCAAGGTCCCGCACCACGGGAGCCGCTATTCCTCATCGGCATCGTTTCTCGCGGCGGCCGCCCCGAAGATGGCCCTCATTTCGGCCGGTTACCACAACAGCTTCCACCTTCCGGCGCCGGCGACCCTGGCCGCCCTGGAGCGGCGCCGGATAGCGGTCTACCGGACCGATCTGGACGGGACCATCCGGGTCCGCTGCGGCGCCGACGGGGAAAATGTCGTCGTCGACAGATTATCGGGGCATTTTGATTGACAGAATTCCGTGATATCTGGTAGCGTTAGCTGATTTTCCCGTCATGGGTGAAAACGACGGGCATCGTCCCCTACAGGAGCCGTCACCGTGGAAAAGATTCTGATCGTCGAGGATGACAGTTTTTTCCGGCAGATCTTCTCCGACCTGCTCAAGGAGGAAGGGTACGAGGTCGATACCGCCTCCTCCGGCGGGGGGGCGATGGATCAGCTCAGCAGTGGCCGGGATTACCACGTGGTGATCACCGACCTGATGCTTCCGGACGTGAGCGGCCTCGACGTCCTCTCCCAGGTCAAGGAGCAGGACCCGACCATCGACGTGATCGTGGTAACCGGCCACGCGAACATGGAGACGGCGATCTTCGCCCTGAAGCACGGCGCCCGGGACTACCTGGTGAAGCCGATCAACCCGGAGGAGCTGAAACACTCGGTGTCGCTCTGCGTGGAGCAGCGGCGACTCCTGGACGAGAACCAGGAGCTGAAGAAGCAGATCAACCTGTTCCAGGTGAGTCAGGCCATCGCCAACTGCCAGGAGCAGGAGCGGGCCTGCAAGCTGATCTTCGACTCCCTCGCCAAGGAGGTCGGCGTGTCGCGGGGGGTCGGGTTCTTCTGCGGCGACGGGGACAACCTCGCGCTCCGGGAGATCCGGGGGTTCAGCGACGAGGAGGGAGGGGTGATCGGCACGGCGATCCTCGCCGACCTGAACGTCGCGGCGGGGGCGGAGGGGAGCTTTTTCCTGCTCAACCGCTTTCCGGTGACCGCCGAGGTGACCCGGCTCGCCGGCGCCGACGGCCTCAAGGAGGCGCTCACCCTCTTCATCCGCTCGAAGAACGCCGTCCAGGGGGTGGTGAGCCTCTTCAACGAGCCGGGACGAAACCTGCCGGGGGACTTCAATTTCAGGAACATCCATTTCCTCCTCGAACAGGCGTCCCTCGCGCTGGAGAACGCGTCCCGCTACACCAAGGCGAAGAACCTCCTCAACATCGACGAGCTGACCGGCCTGTACAACTACCGCTACCTGGAGATCACGCTCGACCGGGAGATCAGGCGGGCGGAGCGGTACGGGGCGTGCCTGTCGGTCCTCTTCATCGACATCGACTTCTTCAAGGAGGTGAACGACAGGCACGGTCACCTGGTCGGGAGCCGGATCCTGGGGGACGTGGGGGCGCTCCTGAAGAGCTCGGTGCGCGAAGAGGACACCGTCATCAGGTACGGCGGGGACGAGTACACCATCATCCTGGTGGAGACGGGGGTAGATGGTGCGGCTGCCGTGGCCGAGAGGATCAGGCGTACGATCGAGCAGCACGTCTTCATGGCGGACGAGGGGCTGAACATCCGTATCACCGCCAGCCTCGGGTGCGCCACCTACCCGGACCATGCCCAGGTGAAGGGGGACCTTCTGGAGATGGCGGACCAGGCCATGTACCGCGGCAAGGCGCTCGGCAAGAACATGGTCTATTTCTGTTCCCAGGAGACGGGGGCTGAATAAAGTCTCACAGGCAAGGAGTACGAGACGTGATTACCGGTGTAAAAGGTTTCAACGACATCCTCCCCGGCGAGGTGGAGAAGTGGCAGCACATCGAGGCCACCGCCCGGCGGGTTTTCGAACTGTACGGCTTTGCCGAGATCAGGATCCCGATCCTGGAGAAGACCGAGCTCTTCTGCCGCTCCATCGGCGACGCCACCGACATCGTCGAGAAGGAGATGTACTCCTTCGTCGACAAGGGGGAAAACGCCGTCACCATGCGCCCGGAGGGGACCGCGAGCGTGATGCGCTCCTTCATCGAGCACAAGCTGTACGCCGCCGATCCCATTGCCAAACTCTACTACATGGGACCGATGTTCCGCTACGAGCGGCCGCAGAAGGGGCGCTACCGCCAGTTCCACCAGATCGGCTGCGAGGTGACCGGGGTGACCGACCCCAAGGTCGACGCCCAGGTCCTCACCATGCTCTGCCACTTCTTCGCGGAGCTGGGGCTCACGGAGCCGTCCCTCCAGATCAACTCCCTCGGCTGCCCCGACTGCCGGCCGGTCTACCGCCAGGCGCTGAAGGACTTCCTCCGCTCACGGCTCGACCAGCTCTGCGACGACTGCAAGCGGCGCTTCGAGACGAACCCCCTGCGGGCACTCGACTGCAAGTCGACCGGCTGCAAGGAGGCGACCGTCGGGGCGCCGTCGGTCCTCGATCATCTTGACGCCGCCTGCAACGACCACTTCGCCGCCGTGCGGAACTACCTCGAGTCGGTCGGTACCGAGTACACGATCAACCCGCGGATGGTGCGGGGGCTCGACTACTACACCCGGACCACCTTCGAGCTCGTCACCGGGCTCCTCGGCGCCCAGAGCGCCGTTGCGGCGGGGGGGCGCTACGACGGCCTGATCAGCGACCTCGGCGGCCCCGCGCTCCCGGGGATCGGCTTCGCCATGGGGGTGGAGCGGGTGGCGCTCCTCCTTGCCGAGGAGGAGTTCCGGCGGCGCCCCGACCTCTTCATCGCGGCGCTCGGCGACGAGGCGCAGGCAGAGGCGTTCCGCCTGATGACCGGGCTCCAGCGCGCCGGGGTCTCGGTGGAGATCGACTACGAGGGGAAGAGCCTGAAGAGCCAGATGCGCCGCTCCGACAAGTTCCGTTCCCGCTTCACCCTGATCATCGGCGGGGACGAGCTGGCGCAGGGGAGGGCACAGCTCAAGAACATGGACGCCGGGACGCAGGCCGAGGTGGGGCTGGACGTTGCCGCGATCCTCGCGGCGGTTTCGGGTTCCGAGTTTAATGTTTCGCGTTAAAGGCTAAAGCCGCGTACACAATAAATGAAGGCCGCGAGCATGTGATGCCGCGGCCTTTTGTTTTGCGTAAACTTGGAAGGCATACTTACCGCAGAGAACGCAGAGAGACGCAGAGGAGCGCCAGAACCCACCTGACGGAAACAAAGTCTTAAGATTTAATCTCTGCGTTCCTCCGCGTACTCTGCGGTGAGACGTTATGCCTTTTCCTGCGATCAGATGAGGTCGAAGCGGTCGAGGTTTATGACCTTGCTCCACGCCGCGACAAAGTCGCGCATGAATTTCTCCCGGGAGTCCGCGCATCCGTAGACTTCCGCGATCGCCCGGAGCTGGGAGTTCGAACCGAAGATGAGGTCGACGCGGGTGGCGGTCCACCTGAGCGCGCCGCTCGCCCGGTCACGCCCTTCGAACAGGTCGTCGTCCGCGGTCGCCTGCCACGTCGTCCCCATGTCGAGCAGATTTACGAAGAAGTCATTGGTAAGTGCCCCCGGCCGCGTGGTGAGGACGCCGTGCGGGGACTGTCCGACGTTGGCGTTCAGGACGCGCATGCCGCCGACGAGAACCGTCAACTCCGGGGCGGTCAGCGTCAGCAGTTGCGCCCGATCGACCAGCAGCTCCTCCGCAGTTACGGCGTACCGGGCCTTGAGGTAGTTCCGGAACCCGTCCGCCGCCGGTTCGAGGACGGCGAATGACGTCACGTCGGTCTGCTCCTGTGACGCATCGGTGCGCCCCGGCGTGAAGGGAACGGTCACCTCGAAGCCGGCATTCTTCGCGGCCAGCTCGACCCCCGCGCACCCCCCCAGAACGATCAGGTCGGCGAGCGAAACCGCCTTCCCGCCGGACTGCGCGCCGTTAAACTCCTTCCGGATCCCATCGAGGGTTTCGAGCACGCTCTTCAGCCGGTCGGGCTGGTTGACTGCCCAGTCCTTCTGCGGGGCGAGACGGATGCGCGCCCCGTTTGCCCCGCCGCGCTTGTCGGAGCCGCGGAACGTGGACGCCGACGCCCACGCAGTCGAGACCAGGTCGGAGACGGACAGCCCCGAAGCGAGGATCTTCCCCTTGAGGCCGGCGATGTCCTGCGCGTCGATCAACGGATGCGTGACCGCGGGGACCGGGTCCTGCCAGATGAGCTCTTCGGCGGGGACCAGCGGGCCGAGATAGCGCGCGCGCGGGCCCATGTCGCGGTGGGTAAGCTTGAACCACGCTCGGGCGAAGGCGTCCGCAAGCTTGTCCGGATTCTCGTGGAAGCGCTTCGCGATCGGCGCATAGATCGGGTCCAGCTTCAGGGCAAGGTCCGTCGTGAGCATCATCGGCGCATGCCGTTTCGCCGGATCGTGGGCGTCCGGCACCATCCCCGCTGCAAACGGATCCTTGGGAGTCCACTGGTGCGCTCCGGCAGGACTCTTCGTGAGCTCCCAGTCATAGGCGAACAGGAGGTCGAGGTAGCCGTTGTCCCACTTCGCGGGGTTCGCGGTCCATGCGCCTTCCAGGCCGCTGGTGATCGTGTCAACACCTTTCCCGGTGCCGAAGCTGCTTTTCCAGCCGAGGCCCTGCTCCTCGACGCCGGCCCCCTCCGGTTCCGGTCCGACAAGCGACGGATCGCCGGCGCCGTGGCATTTGCCGAACGTGTGGCCGCCGGCGATGAGCGCGACGGTCTCCTCGTCGTTCATCGCCATGCGCGCGAAGGTCTCGCGAATGTCCCTGGCCGCGGCGAGCGGGTCCGGGTTGCCATTCGGCCCCTGCGGATTCACGTAAATCAGCCCCATCTGCACGGCAGCGAGGGGATTTTCGAGTTCCCGGTCGCCCGTATAGCGTTTGTCGTCCAGCCAGGTCTCCTCAGTCCCCCAGTAGATGTCGTCAGGCGGTTCCCAGACGTCCTCGCGCCCGCCGCCGAAGCCGAAGGTCGCGAACCCCATCGACTCGAGCGCGCAGTTGCCGGCAAGGATAATCAGGTCGGCCCAGGAGATCTTCCGGCCGTATTTCTGCTTGATCGGCCAGAGGAGCCGGCGCGCCTTGTCGAGATTGGCGTTGTCGGGCCAGCTGTTGAGGGGAGCAAAGCGCTGGGAGCCGGATCCTGCGCCGCTGCGGCCGTCGCCGATGCGGTACGTCCCTGCACTGTGCCACGCCATCCGGATCAGCAATGGCCCGTAGTGACCGTAATCCGCCGGCCACCACTCCTGCGACGTGGTCATCAGCTCATAGAGGTCCTTCTTCAGGACATCGAGGTCGAGGCTCCCGAACTCAGCGGCGTAGTTGAAAGCCTCGCCCATCGGGTTGGACAGGGGGGAATGGAGGTGCAGAACCTTCAGGTTCACCTGGTTCGGCCACCAGTCCCGGTTAGACGTCCCCCCGCCGGCTGCGTGTTTGCCAGCTCTGCCCGTTGCCGGGCGCTCAATGTCGGCATCCATGATATGGCTCCTTTCTTCGGCGATTACCGTTCACCGTTCACCGAATTCACGCCTCTTCCAGAGGCTCCGGATTACAGACGTTGTTCGGCGCGTTCGCTTTCGACCCGCAGTTGCCGCACTGCACGGTCGGATTGTCGGAGAGGCAGTCGATCAGCTCCTGATTCTTGGCGGCCTTGAGGGCGCACATGTGCTCCTTGTGGTTTTCACCTTCACATCCCATGGTTTTTTCCTCCTTTTTGTCGAGATATTCGAAGTCAAGTAAAGCACACCCCCCGTTTTTTACAAGCGCCCCCCCGCGGCCTCTGCGCGCAAGCTCTTGTGCCTTATACCCTCCTTTGGCAAAGGGGGGCTTTGACATTCTTCGTATACGATAACCGATTGACAAACGGCCCGATAAATTGTATACAGTATCCAATCAGATTCACGTATTCGCCCGCGTTTATGCATCCGACGTGATGGATATTCCGAACAGAACAGAGGAGGAGAGAGATGATCGAAGCCTATCTGCAGCAGGAAGCCGAACGCAAGGCGCTGGGGATCCCCGCGCTGCCGCTCAACCCGGAGCAGACCGCAGAGCTCTGCAAGCTGCTCGTGAAGCCCCCCAAGGGTAAGGAGAAGTTCCTCCTCGACCTCATCACCAACCGGGTCTCCCCGGGGGTCGACCCCGCCGCCAAGGTGAAGGCCGAGTTCCTGGCCGACGTCGTGACCGGCACGGCGAAGACCGCTCTCATCACCCCGGTCGACGCGGTGAAGCTCCTCGGCACGATGATCGGCGGCTACAACGTGGCCCCGCTCGTCGCGGCACTGAAGGACAAGAAGCTCGCCGACGAGGCTGCGAAGGCCCTTTCCCACATCACCCTCGTCTACGACGCCTTCGACGAGGTGGCCGCCCTGGCCAAGGCGAAGAACGCCGCCGCCGCCAAGGTGCTGAAAGCATGGGCCGACGCCGAGTGGTTCACTGCCCGCAAGGGTGTGCCCGAGAAGATCAAGGTGAAGGTGTTCAAGGTGGACGGCGAGATCAACACCGACGATTTCTCCCCGGCCGGCGACGCCTGGAGCCGCCCCGACATCCCGCTCCACGCCCTTGCCATGGGGAAGACCCGCTTCAAGGGTGGCCTCGACCAAATCGCCAAGTTCCGGAAAGAGGGGTTCCAGGTCGCCTTCGTCGGCGACGTCGTCGGCACCGGTTCCTCCCGCAAATCCGCCTGCAACTCTGTGCTCTGGCACATCGGCGATGAGATCCCCTGCGTTCCGAACAAAAAGACCGCCGGCGTTATCATCGGCGGCGTCATCGCACCCATCTTCTTCAATACCGCCCAGGACTCCGGCGCGCTCCCGCTCAAGGCGGACGTGACCGGGATGAAAACCGGCGACGTGATCGTGATCGACACCAAGAAGGGTGAGATCACCGACGAGAAGGGGAAGAAGGTCCTCTCGAAATTCACCATCAGCCCGAACACCGTTGCCGACGAGTTCCGCGCCGGCGGCCGGATCCCGCTGATTATCGGCCGCGCCGTGACCGACAAGGCGAGGAAGGCCCTGGGGCTTAAGCCCACCGACGTCTTCACCCTCCCGGTGAACCCGAAGGCGAAGGCGAAGCAGGGGTACTCGCTCGCCCAGAAGATGGTCGGCAAGGCGTGCGGCGTCGCCGGCATCCTCCCCGGCACCGCCTGCGAGCCGCGGATGACCACCGTCGGCTCCCAGGACACCACGGGACCGATGACCGCCGACGAGCTGAAAGAGCTCGCCTGCCTCAAGTTCCAGGCGCCGATGTTCATGCAGTCCTTCTGCCACACCGCCGCCTATCCGAAGCCGGCGGACGTGAAGATGCACAAGAACCTCCCGGGCTTCATCACGGAGCGTGGCGGGGTGCCGCTCAAGCCGGGCGACGGCGTCATCCACTCCTGGCTGAACCGTCTGCTCCTCCCGGACACCGTGGGCACGGGCGGCGACTCCCACACCCGCTTCCCGATCGGGATCTCCTTCCCGGCCGGCTCCGGCCTCGTCGCCTTCGCGGGCGCCATGGGCTTCATGCCGCTCGACATGCCGGAATCGGTGCTGGTGCGCTTCAAAGGGAAGTTCAACCCGGGCATCACCCTGCGTGACGCGGTGTACGCGATCCCCTACTACGCCATCAAGAAGGGCTTGCTCACGGTGCCGAAGAAGAACAAGGTGAACATCTTCAACGGCCGCATCCTGGAGATGGAAGGCCTCCCCGAGCTGACCGTGGAGCAGGGCTTCGAGCTGACCGACGCCGCTGCCGAGCGCTCTGCCGCCGCCGGCTGC
>DATJLB010000340.1:0-12783 GCA_035490915.1 Geobacteraceae bacterium | reverse complement strand
CGACTCCTTCTCCAGGATCAACGTAACGGCAGATGCATCCTTCTTGGCAATCGCTTCCTGAAGCAGCCTGCGCACCGGCAAGGCCAGGCCGGACGCCGCCATCACGCCTCGAAAAAACTCGACCTGGCCAAGGTCCACCTTGAAGCCGGAAAGGCCGAGACCCTGCAGGGCCTCGACGGCCATGGCAACCATCTCCGCGTCCGCCTCGGGGGAGTCGAGCCCCATGAGTTCCACCCCTGCCTGGAATATCTCCCGGCTCCGGCCCGACTGGATTTCCGTGTGGCGCAGGACCCTTCCGCTGTAATAGAGCCGGTGGGGAAGGGGATAACCCTGCATGCGGGTCGCAACGATGCGCGCAACCTGCGGCGTTATGTCGGGCGGGATCGTCAATAAACGGCCCGTCTGCCGGTCGTCAAAGCGGAAGGTCCTCTCCCTGAGATCGTCCCCCATCCCCAGGGCCATGACGTCGTGAAATTCGAGCAGGGGCGTAATGATCCGCCTGAAGCCCCAGAGTTCGAAAACCCTGCGGATTTTTCCCTCGATGTAGCCGATCTTGTCGGCCTTCTCGGGGAGGAAGTCGGCGACCCCCTTGGGAAGAGGGGCCTCTATCTGAACGGGATTGATCACGGGACTCGGCTTTCCGATGGTGAGTTCATCCTAGCTGGGTATCCGGAGAGCGACGGGCAAAAAACAAAACAGCGGGAATCGTAGCAACATGCGGATGGATTGTCAATGATTTATGCTCCCGACCTCCCTGCGCCCGGGAGGCCCTCCTGTTTCAGCGAGGAGAGGAAGAAGCGGCTTGGGGAGCGGAAGGCGGGGGGTACGCCTTGCGCACCTGATCCGCCAGATCCCGCGCCAACATCTCCAGGGAGGGAATCAGCTCACCCTTCCCCTCTCCCTGGACGAACGCACGCGCAAGGAATGCGCCGGTGCTGTTTTTGGCCACCGCGTCCATGCTGAAGACGGCGCCAAACTCCACATAACTCCCGGACACGAGGATATCGGCCTCTGCCGGGGTATCCACGCTGAGGATGAGTGCGTCCCCCAGCCTCGATGCCAGGAGGGCCTTGAGTCCCCGCTGCATCTCCTCCCCCCGCTGGGGACCGGTCACCGCAAAGTCGCTGAAATAGGCCTTGATCATGCTGGCCTTTGCAACGTGGGGAAAGGAGAGCACGGCGAGGAGCAACAGAAAGCGAACGGCATGTTTTCCCATAGCAGCTCCAGGCGAACTTAGTGTGCAGCAGATTATCGCAGAGTCCGCGGATCATGTCAAAGGGTTTGCGGTCCGCAAAAAAAGGGGCCCTGACGGGCCCCTCAGCTGCACAACAACGCAAGTCGATCTTAGAAGAAGTAGTAGGCGGCAGCCCGGGCGATGTTGACCTGACCGAAGTTGCCTGTAGCGCCAGTCGGAACCGAGCCAAACTGCGTCTTGCCATGCTCGTACTCAGCCGCAACGCGCACCGCGGCGTTCAGGTCATAGGCGACGTTGCCGTAGATGAGCTCATTGTACTGCTCGAACGGGGCAGCAGCGGTTGTTAAGCCCGTACCACGATAGTTTGAGTAGTTGTAGGCGTTACGCCGCATGTAGCCGCCGGTGATCCCGAGGTCCTGGGTCGCGTAAAACTCGAGCTGCCCGTAGAGGCCGTACCCCTTCGCTGCCGACTTGTTCGGATTGACGCCGACCAGCGCGTCGTTGGCCCCACCTGAGAACGTTGCAGGGGTAGTCGCATTGGCGCCGTTCCAGGCCATGCCGGCGGAGATGTAGGCCTGAGCCTCGAGAGAGGCGGTCATGGCGCGGTTCTTGCCGTCGGAAGACTTGAGGAGCGGCACGAAGGCGTACACGCCATAGCCGTAAACGTCGACATTCTGGCGCTGTCCTTGCGACTTCTCGGTCCCGTAGAGGCCGAAGACGCCGACGGTCAGGGGGTTCATGGCGAGACCGTAGAGGCCGGGGGCCTTGCCGAGAGAGTTGCTGATGAACATGACCTGACCGGCGACGTCCGGGATGGAGCCGTCGCTGCCACCAGGGGTGGTTGCAGTAGGAGCAGTTGTCGTGTTGGAATCGTGGATCGGGTTCTGCACGCCGAAGACGATCTTCAGGGAGTTGTTGGAGTCGAAGGGGACCTTCTGGGTTACCCTGATCTGGGCGAGACGCGGGTTGTTCGGGGAGCCGGTGGTCGCACCCTGGCGGAAGTCAACCGTGTTGGCGATGGCCGGGCCAAACATATCATTGGTCTGGCCGAAGAGCACCTGGGTGTTGGCCCAGTCGAGGGTGCCGTAGGCATGGCGCATCCGCAGGTTACCCGCCTCGTTCGAACTCTGGCCACCTCCAAGGAAATCCGCCTCGAGCAGGGCGTTGGTCTTCGCGCCGAGGAAGGTGGGGCCGGCCACTTTCAGCCAGAACCGGGAGACGCGGGCGCTCAGCTGGGTCTGGTCCTGCTTCGCGGCGACCGTGCCGACCGCGTTGAGGCTGCCGCCCGGCGGGCCGGGGTAGAGGAGGCCGTTGGCGCCGAAGTTCTGCGAGTTGTAGGCGTAGTCGAGCCTCACGAAACCGCCGATGGAGAGATCGAACTTGCTCTTCACCGGGCTCCCCATGGCGCCGTAGATGCCGGGGGCCACTTCGCAGGAAGGCTGGTAGTCACAGTTGTAGACAGGTGCTTCGGCCGCCATGACCGGGGCCGCCAGCAGGAGCGAGCCAGCAATCAAACCTAAAGTTTTCTTCATTCCTTACCTCCTTCATTGAAAAATCGATTAAGATTAAAACTGCAAACTCTCACAACACACTTGCGTCCCGAGGTACCCCTCACCTCCTCTCTGCAGAATTATGCGGAACCATGTTCCGGACTTCCCTCCTTATAAACTAAATCCATTGTAAATCTTCACTCTACGGCGACCAGATCGTTCGCCTGCACACCCTTCCCGTCCTTGATCACCCCGTATGCGCCGTTGGCGCCGACAAAGCCGCCGACCTCCACGGTAGCAATCCGCTCGCCGGGAGCGAAGCCAAGGCCGGCAACCACCTTGCCACCGCGGTAAACCTTCAGCAGTTGCCCTGCCTTAAGCCCTGCTTCTTTGCCGGTGTTGATGTAGACACGGTCGCCGTCCACCGCGGCCACCTTCCCGTACCAGGGGAGGAGCGCCGCCACTTCCCGGACCTTTTCCGCAACCTCGGTCAGCGCCTTCCCCAGGGCGGCATCCTTTGCCGCCGCATCGTCAGGCGCATAGGAAGGGACAACGGCGGTAACCGTCCGCACCAACCCGCCCCCCATGGCGTCGTAAACCTCTCCCTGCAAGGTTGTGCCCGGTGCGATCTGGGACGCCGCTATGAAAACCGCCACTGTAGCACCATACTCCTGTTGCAGGCGCGTGGCGAACGCGGCGCGTTCGGCCTGGTTGGCGACGGAGGAGTATTTGGCAAGAAATGACGCCTGGGCCGGGTCGACGAGCACTCCGACCGCGCACACCCTCATGTGCTCCACGAGAGGCCGAAGCAGGCCATTATCCCCGACTTCCAGCACGGCGATACGGCTTCTCAGAGCAATCGGAGCTGCAACCGGCTGGGACACCGGCTGGGACACCGGCTTGACGCCTGCCTGCGGAGTTGCCGCAGCGGGAGAAGCGGGCGCCTGAGAAACGGTCTGCGGGGCCCCTGCTACCTGTTCATACCCCTTCTTCACCAACTCTCCGCCACGGGGAACGCCGGACTCCACATACCTGCGCGGCACCCAGACGGTGGCGGGGGCGCTGGGATCCATCGTAATCATCGGATTCGATATTTCTACGTAATCATCCGGCTGTGTATTCCCTGACTTGTTGGCGGCACAGGCGGTGAGCAGAACCAGGGAACAGACGGTTGCTATTTTAACGAATTGCACGAGGTACTCCTTCGGGTTATTTCCGGCAAAAAAGCGAAAAGCCCTTGAGCCGCCACGCTTTGACGTGGGCACACAAGGGCTTTTTCGGTTCAATTGGCAGCATGTCGCCGGCAGAAGCCTGCCGGTCATGCTGGTACTGCGTTTGTTGAGAACGTACACGTGGCATCATCACCTGCGCATTTGTCTGTTGTCCCAACGGCCCTTACAGCCGTCGGCATGTGGTCAGGAGCCGTGTCCGCTGCCCCTTGGATGGCTACTGTGCACCACAATGGTCTGTAGCAAAATGATGTTTTAAAATTTTCGCAAGAATACATATTTTTCCAAACATAAGTCAAGGATAAATTTGCAATCTGCGCAATTAATTATCACTAATCACCTGATAATGCAACAAATTTTTAGCACACAGCCTCGTTTTTTCACACCGGACAACAAACCCGGCAGTCACCACCGTGCCGCTTTCAGTGCGCCATCTGGCAAAGCTCGGTCAACACGCCGTTGCTGCTCTTTGGATGGACAAAGGCAATGCGGGCACCATGCGCACCGGTACGCGGAGTCCTGTCGATCATCCGCGCCCCATCCCCTTCCAGCCTGGCGATAGCTCCCTCGATGTCCTCCACCTCGTACGCCACGTGGTGAATGCCGGGGCCGTTCTTCTCCAAAAACTTCGCGACCGGGCTCTCCGACGAAGTCGGCTCCAGGAGTTCGATCTTCGACTCGCCCACCTGGAGCATGGCAACTTTCACCTTCTGTTCGGCTACTTCCTCGATTCCCAGAAATGCCATACCGAGCATGTCGCGATAGAAGGGAAGTGCCTCGTCAAGCGACGTTACGGCGACGCCGATGTGGTTGATCTTCGTCAGCATGCGAACTCTCCGAATATAGGCCGGCTCTGTTACAACAGCGTGGCCATTGTTTTACATTACCGAAAAATCACAGCACCACGGTCTCCCGGTGTTTGCCGAACACCTCCCGGAAGACATCGGCGATCTCCCCGAGGGTCGCGTAGCTCTTCACCGCGGCGAGAATATGGGGCATCAGGTTGTCGCTCTCCTTTGCCGCGGTTTCCAGTGCCTTCAGCGCCTCCCGCACCTCTGCACCGTCCCGTCGCGCCTTCAGCTCGCCAAGGGCCTTCTTCTGGGCGATCTCCACCTCTTCCTTGATCTTCAGGAGTTCAGGCTGCGGCTCGTTCTCGATGGTAAACCGGTTCACCCCGACGATCACCTGATCGCCGGTCTCGATGGCGCGCTGATAGGCATAGGCGGAGTCCTGGATCTCCTTCTGCTGAAAGCCGCGGGAAATGGCCTCCACCGCCCCTCCCAGCTGATCGATCTTGTCGATGTAGCCGAAGGCCGCCTTTTCGATCTGGTCGGTGAGAGACTCCACCAGGAAGCTCCCGGCGAGCGGATCGATGGAGTCGGCGGCTCCCGACTCGTAGGCGATGACCTGCTGGGTGCGGAGCGCGATCCGGACCGAGTCTTCGGTGGGGAGCGCCAGCGCCTCGTCGCGGGAGTTGGTGTGGAGCGACTGGGTACCGCCGAGCACAGCCGCCAGCGCCTGGATGGTAACCCGCATGATGTTGTTGTCCGGCTGCTGGGCGGTGAGGGTGCAGCCGGCGGTCTGGGTGTGGAAGCGGAGCATCATGGAGCGGGGATCCTTCGCCTTGAACCGCTCCTTCATGATCTTCGCCCACATCCGGCGGGCGGCGCGGAACTTCGCCACCTCCTCCAGGAGGTTGTTGTGGGCGTTGAAGAAGAAGGCGAGGCGTGGGGCGAACTCATCCACGTCGAGCCCCGCCTTGATCGCCGCATCCACGTATGCGATCCCGTCGGCCAGGGTGAACGCCACCTCCTGCACGGCGCTGGAGCCCGCCTCGCGGATATGGTAGCCGGAGATGGAGATGGTGTTCCACTTGGGCACAAAGTCCTTGCAGTACGCGAAGATGTCGGTGATGATCCGCATCGACTCCTTCGGGGGGTAGATGTAGGTGCCGCGCGCCATGTACTCCTTCAGGATGTCGTTCTGGATTGTGCCGGAGATCTTGTCGGCTGAAACACCCTGCTTCTCCGCCACGGCGATGTACATGGCAAGGAGGATCGCCGCGGTGGAGTTGATGGTCATGGAGGTGGAAACCTGGTCGAGCGGGATGCCGTCGAAGAGGATCTCCATGTCGGCGAGGGAATCGATGGCGACCCCCACCTTCCCCACTTCCCCCTGGCTCATGCCGTGGTCCGAGTCGTACCCCATCTGGGTCGGGAGGTCGAAAGCGACCGAAAGCCCAGTCTGGCCAGCCTTCAGAAGGTACTTGTAGCGCTCGTTCGACTCGCGCGCGGTGCCGAACCCCGCGTACTGGCGCATGGTCCAGAACCGGCCGCGGTACATGGTCGGCTGCACGCCGCGGGTAAAGGGGTACTGGCCGGGAAAGCCGAGCGTATCCTCGTACCCCGGATAGTCGAAACCGGGTGCAAAGCATCGCTCAAGCTCGATATCCGAGGTTGTCATGAACGCGGCCTTGCGCTCCGGCGACTTGGCGATATTCTTGGCGACGGTCCCGTCGGTCCACTGCTGCTTCTTGTCCGAAATGCTCATCAAAATTTCTCCTTCAGTACGGTAAATACGTGCGTAGTAACAGGCTGTTGAAAAAACGTCACGAGGAGGCCAGGATGCACGGCGCAAGCAAGCGAAAAGCCGAGGCGTACTCCCTGTACGTTGAGGTTTTGAGCGAGCGGCAACGCCGCAGACTGGCCCCGCAATAGTTTTTCAACTGCCTGTTAAAGAATTGCCTTGACCTTGGCGAGCACCGCGGCATTAATCTCGTCCTGATGCCTGCCGGGAGAGGCATCGATCCTCACCCCGTGCCAGCGGGAAATTTCGCCGAGGTAAAATTCCCGCATCCGCTGATAGAATTCGATCCCCCCCTCGTGGTGGATCTGGAGGACATCCTCGATCCGCTGGCAGGCGTCTTCCGCAGGGACGTCGACGAAGATGGTCAGGTCGGGGAAGATCTCGTCGCCGAACAGGAACCCGCGCGACACCTTTTCCAGGTGCCGCAGCACGTCGAACTGGTTCGTATACCCGTTAATCCAGGCGTTTGCCAGCGACGAGATGCTGGACTGCTTGCACAGAACGACCTTGTTCTGATCCAGGGCCGGCCGCACGACGTTCCTGAAGATCTGCGAACGGACCGCACACTCCAGAAGGAAGTCCGCCCGCCCGTCGGTGCCGAAGGACCAGTTGAGCAGGTTCTCCATCCCCAGCTCCTTCGCCCGCCCGGAATCGGGATTGGCACACTCGACGACGTCATGCTTGAGCTCGACCAGCGCCTTGTGCAGACCGACAATAGCCTCCTTCACCTGCTGACCGGAGCCGTTGATCCCTTCTATGACGATGAATTTCCCTTTTTTCACTGTATCCTCCTGAGCGTTAAGTTGGTTGCTCCAGAGCGGCACTGAGGCGCCTGCCCGAGACCGGAACGCACCGCATAAAAACTGACCCCGCCTTTACGGGCAGGGTCAGGTATGCGGGACTAGAGCACGGCCCGCAGGTACTCGGATGTCCGCTCGCGCTTCTCGCGTTCGATCTCCTTCGGATCGATCTCGATGAACTTCTCGTCCGGGGTGATCTTGAAGAGCGGCTGCCCCTTCTGGACGATGGAGCCGTCGCTCCCCTGCATGATGATCTTGTCGATGGTGCCGGAAAAAGTCGCCCGGATGGTGTTGAACATCTTCATCACCTCGATGATGTAGAGCGGCTGCCCCTTCTCGAAATGCATCCCCTCGTGCACGAAAGCCGGCATGCCGGGGGCTTCCTGGCCGTAGTACATCCCGCCGCAGACGGCGACGACCTCATCAGCCTTGGTCGCCGGCGGCGGAACGAGGACCTTCTTCATCCGCACCTGGAGCTCCGCGTCATGCAGATGGGTCGGGATGGTGACCTCCAGGTCGTCCTCCACCTTGAAGTCCCAGAACTTGACGTTCTCCGCCACCAGGAAGAGCATCCCGAGGAGCTCCAGCCCCGCTTCGAAGCCGATGTGGGCGGAGCGGATCTGGGCCCACTCTTCCGCACTGAAACCGTCCTGCGGCTTCTCCTTGGCGAGGAGGGCCGACAGCTTGTCGAATTCGTGCATCCCGAGCTTGAAGCGCCCGGAGAGGGTGGCATAGAAGCTGAGCCCTTTCTGGAGGAGCTCGTTATCGTGGGCCCAGATCACATCCGCGGCCGGTGCCGACGGATCGTGGCACATGTTCAGGTACTCGTAGGTGTCCGACAGGATGACGAAGGGATTGTCGTGCCATATGACCTTCCCCTTCTCGATGGTGAAGTTCTTCCGGTTGACGGAGAGCCACCCCGACAGGAGGTGCGGGTCCTCGAGGAGCCGGTCCATCGGGCGGGTCACCAGGATCCCCTTCCGGTCGATGATCTGGGACATGGTCTTGCCGACCTGCGGGTCGTCGGGGAACTGCTCGGCCATCCGCTTGGCGTACGCCTTCTTCATCTGGATGAAGGCGTAGACGGTGTCGATCTTCGCTGCCTCTTCCTTGAGCTGTCCGATCAGGGTGAGGTACGGGACCACGAAGCGGGTAGTCGGCTTCGCCATGACGTTCTGGCCGAGGAACCAGTTCACCAGCCCGTAATGGAACTCCAGGTTGGTCGCCAGGTCGGTGCCGCGCAGCGTGGTCTTCCCCAGGACCTTCGACAGCTGCCGGTAGCTGTCGAGGCGGTCCTCACCATTGGTAAGGAGAAGCGCGATGTTGGAGTCGTAGGCGCCCGCAACCTTGTACCGCATGAACATCCCGGTGTCCGGGTTCACGAGGCATATCCCCTGGTCGTCGCGGATCTCCCCCTCGATCGGTTTCGACCAGTAACGGATCATGCCGCCGGCGTGGGGAGAGAGGGACGCGTCGGTGGCGTTGAGACGGGCCTCCGCCCCCGCGCCGAAGCGGGGAATCCGCTCCGGCTTCGGGAGACGCTTCTTGTGACGGGCCAGGAGCGCCATTGCCTCGACCAGCGATTCGACGATGAAAAAGTCGTTCTTGTTCTTCGGATTAGTGAACTTCAGGGAGTAGCAGAGCTCCGAGACCCGGTGCTCAACCTGGATCCGGGTGTTGACCTCCATGAAGTAGTAGCGGTCGCGGTCGACGATGCACTCGAAGGTCGATGCCGAGTCGAGCCCGACCGCGGCGCCGAACTTGGTCGAGTCCTCCTCCATCCGCTTCAGGACCTTGAGGTCGCTCTCCAGCGCCTTGACCTCCGCCTTCCGCCCCGCCTTCTTCGCCTTTTCTATGGCGAGGGCGAGCCCTTCCTGGGTGACGGAGATCTCCAGGAGCTTCTGCTCGTGCATCTGCAGGGAGCAGTCACGGCCGCCGAGCGATACGCACCACTCTCCGTTGCCGACGAGCTGGATCTCGTTGTGGCGGGTCTGCTCGATGTTCAGCTCGATCAGGACGTTCTTGTTGTCGCCGACGCCGGTCGCCTTGACTTCGTTCAGCACCTCCCGCACCAGGGTCGGCGCTTCGGCAGCGGCCTCCTTCACCTGCTTGTCGGTCGGGTTTTTGGCGGTCAGGAGCGACGCGCCGAGGATACGCTGCCCCTTGCCGCCGCCGCCGCCGATTGCCTTCAGACGGATGCGGCTCGCGGGGTATTCCCGGAACATGTTCGCCACCTCGACCTGCACCTGGGCGGAGAGCTCCTCGATGGAGTAAAGGTCGAGCCCCTTCTCGTAGGAGGCGTAGAGGATCGCGTCGGCCAGGTCTTCGAGCGACAGGGTCTTGTCGTTCAGCACCGTGGCGTCGACCGCCAGGCCGTGGGACTTCACCAGCCCGAGCAGCTTGTCGCGGGTCGCGTGCTTCCTGACCAACGTGCGGGCGGTGACGTTGTTGATACCGGGGGTGACGCTGACGCCGACCGAAAGGGCGGTGCGCTTCGCCTCGTCCTTCTTCCCGGCGTCCGCCTGGGTGCGGGAGTTGGGACCGATGAAGTTGAGTCCCGCATTTTCGAGCGAGGCGACGAACTCTTCGTCCTCGGCCATGAAGCCGTAGCCTGCGAAGACGGAGTCGTAGCCGTTGTCCTTGGCGATCTGGATGATCTGGTTGATCCGCTCGACCCGTTCTTCCTTGCTGGCGCCGGTGTAGTCGGGCACCCGGTGGACCCGGTTCGAGTCGGTCAGCTGGCGCAGCTCGGGGGCAAGGGCATTGGCATAGACGATTGAATCCTTCTCGGAGAGGAGGATGCCGTAGTGGCTGATCCCCATCTCTTCGAAGACGTCCATCGCTTCCTTGCGGATCGGCCCGCGGCAGACGATCAGAGGCTTCAGGTCCTCGCAGGCAAAGGAGCGCACCCATTCCGATGCGGACTGGCCGAGCCGGCGGTCGCGGTGAATCAGGGGGTTGTTCATGTAAAGGTCGTTCATTCGTAGTATCTCCATCGCATGGAATAAATAGTCGTGGTCATCCGACGCAGAGCGCCGTTAGTGGAATTCGCGCTGCGGTCCCATCATCGGTCCCGGCTTGTAGTGGCGGAGCAGGAAGGCCATATTCTCGCCCAGGACCTGGCGCAGATCGGTCGGCATGACGATGGAGGAGATGGAGCCGAGCGCCAGACCCTCCTTGGGATTCATCAGCTCCTTCTCGTACCGCTGGTTGAGGGCGGTCTCCTCCCCCTTGAGCCACTCGGCGGCTTCCTTCTCGGCATCCCGCTTGGCGGCGTCTCCCTCCATGCCGCACTTGATCCGCTCCTCCGTCCCTTTCCTGACCATGTCGGCCATCGCCCCGCGGATCTTCCTCAGTTCGTCCTTGTAGACAAACTCCTTGCCGGCAGGCCCCATGACCGCCAGGCGGGTGGTGGGGAGCGCCAGCACCAGGTCGGCACCGGTCGGATAGTTGTTGTACGAGGCGTAGGCACCGCCGTAAGCGTTGCGGAGAATGAGGAGGATGCGGGGGGTGCGCACATCGACGATGGAGTCGAGCATGGAGCGCCCCGCCTGGACGATGCCGCGCGATTCCTGTTCCCGGCCCGGGAGGAAGCCGGTGGTGTCTTCCATGAAAATGATCGGGATGTTGTAGATATTGCAGAAGCGGACGAACCGGGCGATCTTCACGGCAGAATCGCAGTCGATCTGACCCGAGGCGACGGCGCTGTTGTTGGCGACGAAGCCGACCACGTTCCCGCCGAGACGGCCGAAAGCGGTGACCACCTCCTTGGCCCGCTCCGGCTGCAGCTCGAAGTAGTCACCGTGGTCGCAAATCTGCTGGATGACGATGGAGACGTCGAAGGGGGTATTGAAGCCGGTCGGCGAGTTGAACGCCTTCTTGAGGAGCGTGTTGGTTTCCCAGGTCTTCCGGTCGAGCGGGTCGCTCGTCTCCTGAAACGGGGGAGCGACGCTGTTGTTATCCGGAATGTAGGAGAGGAGACGGACCGCCGTCCGGAGCGCCGCAACCTCGTCGGCCACGGTCAGGTCGGCAACACCGGACTGGCCATGGACCTTGGGACCGCCCAGCTCTTCAGGGGTGATGTCCTCGCCGAGGACGCTCTTTACGACTCCCGGGCCGGTCAGCCCGAAGAAGGTGTCGTTCGGCTGAATGACGAAGCTCCCCTGGCGCGGCAGGTAGGAGCCGCCGCCGGCGTTGAAACCGAACATGCACATGACGGACGGGACGACCCCGCTGATCTTCCGCAGGGCGGTGAACGCCTCTGCGTAGCCGTCGAGGCCGCCGACCCCTGCCGGGACGAAGGCACCGGCGGAATCGTTCATCCCGATCAGGGGGATCCCCTTTTCACCCGCCAGGTTGAAGAGGCGGGCCAGCTTGTTCCCGTTGGTGGCGTCGATGGAGCCGGCCCGGACCGTGAAGTCGTGACCGTACACCGCCACATCGCGGCCGCCGATGGTGAGGATGGCGGTGACCAGGGAGGCGCCGTCCAGGTTCTTTCCCCAGTTCTGGTAGAGCACGTTCGGCGCCTGACTCGACAGGACCTTGAGGCGTTCCCAGACCGTCATCCGCTTCTTGAAATGCTGCTTCTCGATCTGTTCGATCTTGACCGACCTGATCGGGCGCTGGATGAGGTCGTACCCCTCCTTCATCGCCTCTTCGTACGGCCCGGTCGTCCGGCTGATCTCGCCGGGGATGGTGAATTCAACTTTCTCGGGCGGCTCGAATGGATTCTTCAACGACGGTTTCAACGCTTTGTCTGACATCGTGGCCTTCCTTCCGGTGATTAAAATGCGTTCTACGTTCTTAAATTCAAGGTTCAAGGCACGACGTCGAACTCAAACCGTGCGCCGTGAACGGCTTTTTTGTATACGCAACGAAATAAAAAAAGAGGGACATTACGCAGAACGCCCCTGACCGTACCGCCGGCTAGCGCGTCACAACCGCCAGCACCTGTACTTCGTTGCCGTCTTTGGAGAGGAGTCGATGTTTCAGGGAAGAATCGAAGTAGACGCAGTCCCCCTCCTCGAGGTTGATCCGTTCGTCGTCAAGGAGGAGTTCCGCGATGCCTGTCATGATGAAGAGGAATTCTTCGCCGTCGTGGCTGTACGTGTTTTCCTCGGCAGCCTTTTCCGTCACCGTGAGGAGAAAGGGCTCCATCTTCTTGTTCTGCTTGCGGAAGGAAAGGGATTCGTAGGAATACCCCTGGCTGGTTCCGGAGCGCGAGATGACACGGGGGATCTGCTTCCGGTCCCCCTTGCGCACCACCTCGTAGCGGTATTCTTCCTCGTCCTCGGTAAAAAATATCCCTATCTTGACGTCAAAAAATTTGGCGATCTTGGAAAGCGTGGCGATGGGGGGGGAGACGTTATTGTTCTCGATCTGGGAAATCAGTGCAGGGGAAAAACCGGTCTCCTTGGCCACCGCCTGGAGGGTCATCTTCTTTGCCAGGCGAAGCTTCTTGATCTTGGCCCCGATATTGTAGT